>JAUSJX010000064.1 GCA_030647435.1 Candidatus Rokuibacteriota bacterium | reverse complement strand
AAGGTCGTCTGCGCTATACAGTCTGTAGCCATCGAGTCTCCTCTCATTTGTGCGTCGAAGCGTCCAGTCACCGCTTCTATAGCACGCTCGCGAGACTCGGTGGCTCTTTTGTCTCATCTTTCGTGAATAATCCAGGCTAGGGCGGCGAAGGCCGCCTCCTCTTCTGGGACGGCGAACCCGCAGTGATTGTGGTCGCGGATGGCCCGCTGCACGAGGAGACTGGACGTGCCCTGCGTTGCCGCGCGCTGCGCGTAGATCTGCTCCATCGACAATGGCACGAACAGGTCGCCGATGGTGTGGATGCTGAGCACCGGGATGCGGAAGTTCGCGAGGATCGGTGAGATGTTGGCCAGCCCGTTCGGGTGGCGACCCTGCGGGTCCTGCGTCACCCGGAGCACCGTCGCATTGAGCACGATCTCGTCCGTCGACAGCGCGGGATCCGAGTCGATCTGATAGACCGCCGTGCTGTTGTCCTGGACGTTGCCGGGTGCGACCCCGATGTTCCCTCCCGTGACACCGACCGTGAAGAGGAAGTTGCCCCACGCGGCGAACGAGGTCGCGAACGCGGGCCGGGGGCCGCCGGAGATGTTCTGCGTCACCCCGCGCAGCTTCTGGCCCTGGAGGTTGAGCACGAAGGGGTACGGGGAGCCGAGCGCGGTCTTGACGACCGGAACTACCGCCGTCTGATAGTTGGTGGGGAACGGGAACTGCGCCTGCACGCCCGCCAGCGCCTCGGCGACGAGGTTGAAGTCGAGGAAATAGTCGAACAGCTCATTGTCCCCCATCACGCCGCACATCGGGAGCGCTCCGACGTAGGCGTGGGGGTACTGCTCGATGGCGACCCCTGTGATATGCCCGCCCATCGAGTGCCCGGTGATGTACGCCCGCGCGGGGTTGCCGACCAGGCCGTTGAAGAGCTCACCGAGCGCGTGCGTGTCCTTCACGCCCTGCTTGACGTCGTAGCCGTTCTTGCTGTAGCTCGACGCCGCCCACGCATAGCCGTGCGTCACCAGCCACTGGCGAATGCGGGGGTTGTCGATGGTGAGCTCGAGCCCGGTCCCCCGGAAGCCGTGCCCGTACAGCACGAGTTCGCCGTTCCAGTTGGCCGGGACCTCGATGCGGTAGCCGGCGCCGCCGTGCACACCCCAGTAGCGCGCAGTGGTGGTGTTCGGGAGCGCGTCGAACGGCAGCTTCGACTGGTCCACGAAGTAGGCAGGAGGTGGTCCGGCCGCCGCGACCCCGCTGACCACCACGACTGCCACGAGCAGTGCTGTGATGCCTGCCACGAACCCCCGCTTGGTCATGGATTGCCTCCTCTTACCCTCGGCAGGACGCCGCGCCGCCAGGGGCGCCGGCCGCTGTCCGAGACTGGTGGAAAGGATGGGGTAGGACAACTTGCTTCCGCTCATTCCTGCGCATGCCGGCTTGCTTGAGCCTCTGCTGATGGTGGGCGCTGAGCTTCTTAGAGGTATTCCAAAGCATCAGGAATAGAGACCCTTCGCGCGCGCTGTGAGCTGCGCGGCGGCATGCGCCCCTGTCGAAAGTGCGCCCGTGGGCTTCATTGCCGATCCGAATACACCGCGGATGCAGACAGAGTCAAGCGCGAAGTTGGGGCCGCCCCGCGGGTCGGGGCAGGCCCGGACGGCGAGGTCGGGCACGCGCGCATCAGCGCCGCCCAAGTCCAGGCGCGCGGTGTACCGGTGGCGGAGATGGACGTGCCGCCCAACTACGGCGCGCGATACGCGGCGGATTTCCGCCGCCTCTACGCCGGCGTCGCGCGCACGCACAAGGCAGCGTTCATGCCCTTTCTCCTCGACGAGGTCGCCGGCAACCCTCGGCTCAACCAGCCTGACGGTATCCACCCGACGGCGGAAGGCTACCGCATCGTCGTGGACCACCTCTGGCCCCACCTCAAACCCATGCTCACGCGGTAGGGGAGGATCCCGCGGCGGGTGGGGCTCATGCGAGACGGCGCCGGATCCAGGCCGAGGCCACCTCGGACAGGGCGACGACGCCCAGGATCACCAATAAGATAAGGCTGACCCGCGCCCACTCGAGCCCCAGGATGGCTTCGTTCAGCACGAAGCCGATGCCGCCCGCCCCCACAATGCCGAGCACCGTCGACTCGCGGATATTGATGTCCCAGCGGAACACGCAGACGCCGGCGAACACCGGCCGGATCTGGGGCACGATGCCGTAGAGGAGCACGTGGAAGCGGCCGGCCCCGGTGGCCGAGCCCCGCCGGGCGCGATGTATCTGATTGCGCGCAATCCTCCCGTCCGCACGATGGTGGCTGGATTTCTCTTGTACGCTCCCCGGCGGTCGACTATCTTCGAAGCCCACGAATAAGAAGGAGTGGCGGGTATGAGCACGGTCGCCCTTCGGTCGAGCAGCGGGTGGTCCTACCCCGTCTTGTCGGCAGGTGCTCTCGCGGGGGCCCTCGCCGTCCACCGTCCGCCGAACCGGGGTAACTTCACGGGCCACAAGGACCGGGTGACGATGCTGCCGGCCGCGGTCAAGGCCGCCCTGACCACCCACCTGGAAGGCGCTCGCGAGCAACACCAGGCCGACCTCCGCCCCGGCGCCGGCTGGGTCGAACTGCCCGGCGCGCTCCTGCGCAAGTACCCGAACGCCGGCCGCGAATGGGGCTGGCAATGGGTCTTCCCGGCCAGGCGTCTCTACGTAGAGCCCGTGACCGGCCAGCGGCGCCGCCACCACCTCCACGAATCCGTGCTCCAGCGGGCGGTGAAGGATGCGGTCCGTGCCGCCAGGATCGCCAAGCCGGCGACGTGCCACACCTTCCGTCACTCGTTTGCCACCCACCTGCTGGAGGAGAGCCACGACATCCGCACCGTCCAGGAGCTTCTTGGCCACCAGGACGTGAGCACGACGATGATCTACACCCACGTCCTCAACCGGGGCCCGGCCGGGGTCCAGAGCCCCGCCGACCGGATGTTCCTGTGCTGAGCCTCGCTCTTCAGCAGCGATATCAGATATCCGAGCGGGATATCCTGCAGCGCCTCGCGGTCTATCAGGGGACGCGGGGCGGGGGGCCTACGCAAGGGGGCGGGAATTCACGCGTCCCCTTGCCGCGTCGGGCTCATCGGCCGTGATATACAGAACTACGCAGTCAGGTAACGCTGTTCAGGCGACTTCGCGTTAGCTTCAAAGGGAGCGCACGAGTGCCCGACAAAACATTCCTCGAGCAGTATCCGCTATACCGGAGGTTCCGCGTAGAAAGGATGCCGAACAACGCCGACGATCTGCCGAAGCCGGCGATCAACATGGCCTGTCCAAAATGCGCTTCCCACCAGACGTTCCTGATGACCAACGAGAGCCATGAACTGCTTCAGTACACGAATTTCCCCGTCGCAGGTATCACGTTCCGCGCGGTTTACGTGTTCACTCACTGCCAGGACTTCCAGCGCGTTTTCTACGTCAAGGTGGACGAGAAGAAACAGTGGTTCATGAAGGTCGGCCAGTTCCCATCGTGGGAGGCCGAGGGAGAACCTAACCTAGAGAAGCTGTTAGGGGAACATGCCGAATATTTCCGCAAGGGCTTGGTGTGCGAGTCTCAGGGATATGGCATTGGCGCGTTCGGCTACTACCGCAGAATCGTCGAGGAGGTAATCGACGGGCTTCTCGGCGAGATCTCGGGGTTGATGAGTGGTGACGATCTCAAGCAGTTCAGTGTAGCCCTAGAGAAGACCAAGAAGACGATCGTCACGCAAGAAAAGATTGAACTGGTCAAGGATTTATTGCCTCTAATCCTCCGACCGGATGGCATGAATCCGCTGTCCGTACTGCACACTGCACTGAGTGAGGGTTTGCACGCTGAGTCGGACGAGACCTGTCTAGAACACGCCGGCGTGGTCAGGGAGGTTCTAGTATTCCTAGTCAACCAAGTGGCGGCGAGCCAAGCTGCGTCGAAGAGCTTTAGTGACAGCATGCGTCGGCTCTTGGACAGGAAGCGGTCAAAATGAAGCTAACTTTTGGCTGGAGCGGGCGGGCGAAGCCCGCCGCTCAGCCATGGCGTTAGCTGGCAGAATGGGCATGTTGAGGAGCCACTGAGGTGTCGTTTCTGATCGTGCCGGGCGCTGGCGACTTTCGCGACCTCTTGCGCGAGCTTCGGCCGTCCCCAGGTTATTGCGTCTTCGGGGACATCGTCGGCTCCACTTCATTGAAAGAGCGTGGTCTGTCGGATTGGGTTCGCTTGATTTACAACGCTTTCGCAACCGTTCAGGGGTGGCTGGCGGAGATCGGCGCACCGCTGAAAGGACTCGGAGACTCTTTGATGTTCTTCGCGGAGCGAGATGACTTTCGGAATCGTGGAATGACGCCACTCGGTCTCTTTGCTCGCCTCGCGAGTATCGCCGCCGAGGGAACTGGAGAACCGATCCTGCCGGTGAGGATCGGCGCCTGCTATTGCGAGGAGTCCTACGATATCTCTTTCCTACCGAACGCGCGCGACGTCTACGGACGTGACATCGACCTTGCAGCGAGGCTGGTCGCGATTGCGGAGGAGGGTGAGGTAGTCATCAACGCGCCGTTCGCTCACCAGATTCAGGCAGACTATGGCAACGTCGGCAACCAAGACGACTTCACCGAAATTACCCGTCTCGTAGGCCCCTGGCCCGTTCGACCAAAGGGGTTCACCACGGCCGTGAGCGTTTACAAGCTTCCTGCCTCGACATCGGGGCGCGCGCGTGCCAGCTAACCTCACGTTCGACCGGACCGCTGGCTCGCATTTGCTCGCCGCGGCCGGTCAACGTGCGCGTTACGCGACAGCGGTGTTGCCGGGAAAGACGCGGACTCAAGAAAAGCTCAAGGGTGGCGCATGGCTGACGGACCAGCCATAATGGAGGCCGATGCCCTTCGAGATCGTTCGCGACATTTCACAGATCGAGACGATCGCGGTAGGGAGACGCATCCGGGACCTCCCGAGGCTGCGCAGGCTCTATGGCACGGGTCGGTGGCGGAAACTCAAGGGGGTGGCCCTGGTCCGATTGCGAAGCGGAACGGTACGCCGCGCGGAGGTGCACTGGTATGAGGCGCATGGTTTCGGCAGGAAGGAAGTCAAGCGGAAACGATATGTCGACTAGACCACGGAAGGCACGTCGTCGTCAGGCGGTTACGTTCGTGGTCTGCGTCGAGAACTCGGGGTACCCCGCGTCATTGGAACTACACAAGATCTACCGCGTCCTCCCCGATCAAGACGCGGCGCGGGAGGGCGACCTTCGCGTCGTTGACGAGAGCGGCGAGGACTATCTGTACCCGGCGGAATGGTTCGCGGCCGTAGAGGTTCCGCGTCGGGTCAGAGCCTCACTTCTTGGTCGGCCGGCTCGCCTGCAGTCCGCATAAGCCCGGCATGCAGCCGACGGCCTTCGGCCGCGGCTGATACTGGCGTTAGACAGCGCGAAGACTCAACGGTCTAGCACATGGCCACCAGGCTCGTTCACGAGGAGCGAGAAGTAGGACGCTCCACGACGCCGGCCGGCAAGGGCCGCGAAGCAGAGTGTCAGGATGCCCAGGAGGATCAGGAGCAGCTTGAGCGCGGCGCTGCCGAACTGCTGCAACAGGAGGTAGAAGATAACACCGGACAGCCACTCGTGATACACGACTGGATCGAGGGTCGGGACATAGGCGAAGGGGTCCTGAGTGGGTGGCCACCCCCGGAGCAGCGTCTCCCGCCCCATGGCAATTAAGCCCCACAGGTCGAGGTCCACGACAGTGTGCTGTGCGAAGGTGAGAACCGCCATGGCTCCCACTGCGAGCGTGCCGAGGACAATGAGCAGTTTCTTGATCATGGTCTTCGCTATCCTACGTCCTGGCGCGGGACGGCTAGCACCTTCCGGCGCACTCCCCGATAGCGGGCGGTACCTCACCGAGACGGGCGCCGACCCGCCGAACGCCCTCGCACGCTTCGAGCGACGCGGGGCTCGCCTGCCGCGCCTTGATGAATTCGCCGAAAGCGGCCTCGAAGCGCTTAGGCGCGTTGGCGACATAAAGGCCATTATCAGACCGGGCCGGGGCCGGCGGGCGCCGACGGCGGGGTGGGTGAGCCGTACCTATCCGTCTCCTGGCGTCCGGCAGACGGGAGCGTGGCGGGACCGGGCAGGCCCGCCTGCCGACGGGCAGGTCGTGTCTGCCGACAGGTTCTGACAGGGGCACAATGGCTACATAAACAGGCGGCCTCCCGGCCTCAATGAAGTAAAGTAGTCGACGTGCTGTTTACGCGACACTTGTTCACTGTAGCGCTCTTCGGCGATCTGACGCGCTCGGGTAGCCACGCGCTGATACAGAGTGGGATCGTCCCACAGCGCACAGACGGCGTCGAACCACGGCTGGACCTCCTCTTCGCTGGGGAGCCGAAAGGTCTTGAACGTCAGCCAGTCGGGGATGGGCAATACCCGTCCGCCCCCACCAGCGGAGAAATCCCCGCCGATAACCTGGGGCAAGGACCCGCGGTTGCTGACAATCGCGGGAATCGCGTTGATCATCGCTTCCGCCGCCACCCGACCGAACGGCTCCTCCCACACCGAGGGCACCAGGAGGATGCGGGTCAACGCGAAGAAGTCGGCCGGGGTAGGAACGGGCGGCGCGGCCATGATCTGCGGGTACTTGCTGAAGTCGATGCCGGGAATGGCGTTCAGCGAGCCGCCGCTTTGGCCGGATTGGATGACCAGGATGGGGATGTCCGGTCGCCTCGATCCCAGCATGTCGGCCAGGCGTGCGAACAGCAGCAACCCCTTGTGAGGCGCCGGGTGGACGAAGGTTACGAAGGCACGCGACTCCGTGGGCGCGATCACGTTCGACCACTCGATCGGCGGCTCGATGGGTGTGCTGATCAGCCCCACCTTCTCGCGGTAGAGATCGGTCAGGTATTGGCTGCACGTAAAGACGTGATCCGCGTGCTCGAAGTATCGCCGCTCGTAATAGCCGAAGCCCCGGACGGTAAAGACGGTTGTCACGCCACGTTTCCGGGCCATCGCCAAAGCCTGCTGGATCATCGGGTGCCCGTTGCAGGCGATCAACTGGTCCGGGGCAAACTCGTCCAGGAGCTGTTCGAGCAGTTCCTGGTACTGCGTGGCCTCCGCACGGTCGGGCCGCGATTCGTCGTTGTGGCGGGTCAGAAGCAAGGTGACAGGGACCCCGTCGACTGTGTAGTGAACGATGGGCCGGCCGGCCGCGCGGCGCTGTCTTTTGTTGGCCTGTTTCGCCATCCCGCGCTTCGCGGGGACGCGCGCCACCGGGACGCCAAGCTGGCTCAAGTGCTCCTCGATCGTGAAGGTGACGGGGCTCTCGAAGCGGGCCGTGGTGAGAACGTGGCAGGCATGGCCGGCCCCCGCCAGCCAGCGCATGATCGTGCGGAGGCTGTGCGTCAGGCCGGCGGTCGGGTCGCTGATGCAATGGTTATTGGCCAGGAGAAGCCGCACGGTAGTGAACATACGGACCGGGGAATGACGCGTCAACCTCAAAAACCGGGCTCCTTTTTCCGTGGGGGTCCCATCCAACAACGTTGAACGAGGAGTTCCTGAAAGGAGGACGAAGATGTCTCAGGACGTCCGTCACGCAGAGTTGCGGGAGAAGACGCAGCAGTTGTTGCAGGGGGCGCTCAAGCATGTTCGGGCGGCGGCGCTCGCCGCGGCGCTGGTGCCATTAGGCGCGGTGGCCGTGAGCCCGGCGGTGGCTCAGGACAGGTGCTGCGGCGGCTGCCCTCCCGCCGTGCCGTCGCCCTGCGACTTCGTCACCAGCGGTGGCTTCGTCGTTACAGACTCCAACGTGATGGCGAACTTCGGTGTCCACGGGGGATGTAAGAAGGGCAACTTCTGGGGCCACGTGAACTATGTCGATCACGGCACCGGCTATCACGTGGACAGCATCCAGATCACGGGATACGTGGACCCGTCCCCTCCATCGAACACCCGCGATATCTGCGGCGTGGCCACGACCAACGTGAGCGAACCCCCCGTTCGGTTCCGTGTGCGACTCATTGACAATGGCGAGCCTGGCACCAATGACGGGTTTGGCATCCGGCTCTCCAATGCGTACCACGTCGCCACGCGCCTGCTGGGCGGGGGCGGGCCGGGAGGCGGGAATATCGATCTGCACGACCCGAACCCGTCCACGGTGGGGCCGGATCCGGCGCCGGACGAGTTCACCATGTGCGGCCTAGTCGGCGCGCCCTAGTCGTTTTCGGAGCCGCAACTGGCCCCGTAACCACTCGCGATCCCGAGCCGGGTGTCGGGGGTGGCTGCCGGGAGAGCCGGACGTCAGGTCGCGAGGGCGTGAAATTGAAAAACTGGGGTCGGGCTTGAGTATTGACGTCTTTGCTCGGGCCATCGATCCCTTGAACGGCCTCACCCAATTCGGATACGATCCCAACGGTAATCTCCTCAGCGTGACCGATACTTGGGGCAGCGCGACGACCTACACCTACGACCGACGGACCAGCTGGTGAGCGAGGGAGGAAGATATGCGACTTAAAGGGAAGGTAGCGATCGTCACGGGAGGCGGTCACGGCATTGGCGCCGCGTACTGCGAAGGCCTGGCGGAAGAGGGCGCCGCAGTGGCGGTCGCCGAGTTGGATGCGGACGCCGCACAGGAAGTCGCCGAGAAGCTCAAGAAGAAAGGCTACGAGTGCGCGTTGGCGACATAAAGGCCATTATCAGACCGGGGAGCGTAGATAACATAAAACCCGTTCTCAGTCATGGCCCGCCTCGCCCGAGCGTCCTCCCTCGGGACCTGCCTTGTCAGTGATTTAGGACTCGAATACCTCACCCTGCAGATTTCCACTTGATCAGCGCACTGGGCCTCGCCTCACCGACGGGCGCTCCGCGCCCCGTTCTAAGGCCCCCGCCCTTCCCCGAGATTCATTCTCTCGTTCGCTCGCCTTCATAGCCCTTTCTTCCGCCACCTCGGTCCGCTCCGATCTGACGCGCCCTCGTGCGCTCTTAAGCTCTGATTTCGTATCCCTAACGTCTTGAGAGGTTCCAACACCGTCGAGTTGCAGCGCTGATCTGATCGGCTTGAGCGACCATGCGACAAACCGGTCGACACTCGTCAGCATGGGTGGCCGGACACCGGCATCAAAGAGTCTCTCTGCAACTTGTTCCGAGAAGGTCTTGAGGAACTTGCCAGCCACACCTTCAAGCTCCGCAGAGAGCCCTTCAAGGCCCGCAATGAAGAGTTTCTGAAGACCTTTCCACGGTTCATCTGAGCCTATTTGAGCTTCTTCACCACCACCCGTGCCCTCTGGGGGCAAAGAAGCGGGTGGCGCCACCCGCTGGGCGGCCTTCGAAGCGAGGCGCACGATTACTTCGGGCTGTTCCTGGTGTCTGATTTCCGAATGAACAGACTCAAACATATCGACATAGTACCGCCGCTCGCTAGTGGTGAGATCTCGAAGTGAATCTATGACCGCCTGGGCAACAAGAGCCCGCAACCTGCGGCGCGTGGGGCTCATGCGAGACGGCGCCGGATCCAGGCCGAGGCCACCTCGGACAGGGCGACGATGCCCAGGATCACCAATAAGATCAGGCTGACGCGCGCCCACTCGAGCCCCAGGATGGCTTCGTTCAGCACGAAGCCGATGCCGCCCGCCCCCACGATGCCGAGCACCGTCGACTCGCGGATATTGATATCCCAGCGGAACACGCAGACGCCGGCGAACACCGGCCGGATCTGGGGCACGATGCCGTAGAGGAGCACGTGGAAGCGGCCGGCCCCGGTGGCCGTGACCGCCTCGACCTGGCCGCGGTCGATCTCCTCGATGCCTTCCGCGAAGAGCTTGGCGACGAAACCCAGGGAGCGCACGCCCACGGCGAGCGCCCCGGCCAGAGAGCCCGGTCCCACGATGATGATGAAGATCAGCGCCCAGATGAGCGAGTCCACCGAGCGGCTGACCACGATGAGCAGGCGGGCGAGCAGATAGGTGCCCCGATTGAATGTGGTGTTGAGCGCCGCGAGAAAGGCGACGGGCAGGGCCAGGAGGACGGCCACGGCCGTGCCGAGGGTCGCGATGTTCACCGTTTGCAGGAGCGGGTTGATGAGCGCGCCGGCGAAGGCCCAGTCGGGCGGGACCATCCGGACGAAGAGATCGGCGAGCTGGGCCGGGGAGTCGGCGATCCACTCCCAGCGGACCCCCATGCCGCGGGCCGCCCACACGAGCACCAGCGCGACGCCCAGGCGCGCCGCGAGCCGCGCGACGTGCTGGCCGCGGCTCCGGCGGGTCCAGACGGGCGGAACCGGCGGCGCCGCCGGATGCGTCATCACTGGATCTTCCTGCGGGCCCAGGCGCTCACCCACTCGCCCGCCGCGACGATCGCGATGATGACCAGCAGGATAGCCAGGCTGAAGTCGTAGTCGTAGCGGGAGAAGGAGTTGTACAGCGTCGTGCCGATGCCGCCCGCCCCGACGATCCCGATGATCGTGGACTGGCGGAGGTGGATGTCCCACTGGTACACGGTGAGCCCGATGACGCGCGGCAGCACCTGGGGCAGCACTCCGAACAGCAGCACGGCCCCGCGGCCCGCGCCGGTCGCGCGCACGGCCTCCACCTGGCCGCGGTCGATCTGCTCGATCTGCTCCGCCAGCAGCTTGCTGAAGAAGCCCAGCGAGTTGACCGTGAGCGTGAGCGTGCCGGCGAGCGGGCCGAAGCCCACGGCCTTGACCATGATGATGGCCACGATGATCTCGTGGAAGGTGCGCCCGAGGGAGACGATGCCGCGACCCGCCGCGTACACCGGCAGCGGCACCACGTTGCGCGCGGCCAGCACCGCCACCGGGATGCCGAGCGCCGTGCCGAGCGCGGTGGAGAGCGTGGCCATCTGGATGCTCTCCACGATGCCGTCCAGCAGGAGCCGCCAGCGGTGGAAGTCGGGCGGGAAGGCCCTGCCGAACACCGTCCCTGCGCGGGCCAAGCCGCGCTGGATCCGCGCCGGGTCCAGCTCGAGGCTCGCCGCGTTCCAGACGAGAAAGGCGCAGAGCGCGAGCCAGCAGGCCGGGCCCATCCACCGGCTGGGGAAGGCCGAGGGCGGCCGCCACGCCTGGAGCCGGCTCACGAGAGCGCCCGAGCCAGTTCGCCGGGGGCGCCGCCGTAGATGCGGTCGAGTGCGGCGCCGTCGAGATCGCCCGGTCGGCCCTCGAAGACCACGCGTCCCGCGTTGAGGCCGACGATCCGCTGGGCGAACCGCCGCGCGAGCGGCACGTCGTGGATGTTCACCAGGGCCGGGATGCGGTCCTCGGTGGCGAGCTGGGTGATGAGCGCCATCACGGCCTCGGCCGTCTTGGGATCGAGGCTGGAGGTCGGCTCGTCCACGAGCAGGATCTTGGGCCGCTGGACCAGGGCCCGCGCGATGCCGACCCGCTGGCGCTGGCCTCCCGACAGCGCGTCGGCCCGCTTGTTCTCCATGCCCTCGAGCCCGACGCGCCGGAGCGTATCGAACGCCAGCGCCACGTCCCCGGCGGGGAAGCGGCGCCGCCAGGCCTGCCAGAGCGGGACGTAGCCCAGCCGCCCGGTGAGCACGTTCTCCATCACGGTGAGGCGCTCGACGAGGTTGAACTCCTGGAAGATCATGCCCATCTGCCGCCGCGCGAGCCTGAGCCCGGCCGGCGCGAGCGTCGTCAACTCGAGGCCGTCGAGCGTGACCGAGCCCGAGTCGGGCTCGACCAGCCGGTTGACGCAGCGGATGAGGGTGCTCTTGCCGGCGCCCGAGGGCCCGATGACGAAAACCACCTCGTGGGCGCCGACGGCGAGCGAAACCCCGCGAAGGGCCTCGTCTCCGGCGGGATAGCGCTTCGTGAGCCCGGAGACTTCGAGCACCTGCCGGGCGGGTCCCTACTCCCCGCCTTTTCTCGGCGGCGCGGAGAATTTCTTGTACTCGGCCGACTCGCGGGAGAAGACGACGCCGTTGGCGTCGAGCATGCCCGCGACGGCCTCCCAGTCCTTCCTGTAGTCGATGGGGACGAAGTGGGTGGCGTCGCGGAAGTCCTGGCCCAGGCTCGTGCCCTGGATCTTGAAGGTGTAGAAGGCCTCCTTGATCTTGGCGGCCAGCTTCGGATCAAGGGCGTAGTAGTAGGAGAAGCCCGCCGTGGGGAACACGGGCGAGGTGTAGACGACCTTGTAGTCCCCGCGCTTGACCACGCCGCGGTTCACCATGCGCTCGAGCACCGTGTCGGCCACCGGGGCGGCGTCGTAGTCGCCGTTCACCACGCCGAGGATGGAGTTGTCGTGCTTGCTCGAGAAGACGATCTCGTAATCCTTGCCCGGCACCACCCCGAGCCTGGTGAAGAAGAAGACGGGCGCCTGGTGGCCGGAGCTCGAGGTCTGGGAGACGTGGGCCACGCGCTTGCCCTTGAGGTCGGCCACCGAGTTGATCCTGGCGTCGTTGCCGCGGGCGATGACGACCATGTGGTAGCCGCGCGGTCCCTTGTCCGTGGCCATCTGGGCGAAGGGCACCGCGCCGGCCACGTTCACGGCCCAGACCACGCTGCCGGTGGAGTAGCCCGTGACGTGCAGCCGGCCCGAGCGCATGGCCTCGAGCTGGGCCGCGTAGTTCTGGGGGCCGAAGTACTGGACCTTCTTGCCGGTGACCTTCTCGATGTGGCGCAGCAGGTCGGCGAAGACGGGGCCGTAGACGGCCGGGTCCTCGACCGGGACGTAGGCGAAGACGAGCGGGTCGGGATTGAGGAGCTTGGCGGGGTCCTTGGGCGGGTCGGCGATGCCATCGCCGTTGTCGTCGCAGTAGATCGGGTCAAGCTTGCCGCGGGGGGCGCAGCCCTCGGCCGCCGCCGCGAGCGCCGCAAAGCCGGCGATCAGCACGATGAGCGCGGCCAGGGCGGTCAATCGCCGCCTCACTCTCATGGCTCCTCCCTGTTTGGATCGCATCTGGGCATCTCGAGGGCTTCCGGGGTCGGATACTACCACGCCCGCTCCGTCCGGGCGCGGCGGCCCTCGGAGCGGCCCCAGCCAAGTGGTGTATATTCAGCAGTCCAGATGACCCAACCCGTCAACCTGGGCGACTTGCTCGACCGGTCTCGACCGGCCGGCGCTACGGCGCTGATCGACTGCCTCGACTGGGAGCGGCCTCGCGAATACTCCCACGGCGAGATCCACCGCTTGGCCGATGCCTGCGCGCGGGGCCTGCGCGCGCGCGGCCTCACGCGGGGGGACGCGGTGGCGATCCTGGCCGGGAACCGCGCCGAGTTCCTCGTCGCCTACTTCGGGACGATGCGCGCGGGACTGGTTTCGGTCCCGGTGAACCACAAGTTCCCGCGTGAGACGATCGACTTCGTGATGCGGGATGCGGCCGTGAAGCTCGCGTTCTGCGACGGCGAGCGCCGCGCGCAGGTTCCTGCCGGGATCCCGCTGGTCGACTTCGATTCGACGGCGGGCGACGGCTTCGAGGCGCTCCTGGACCACGGGGACTTCGCCGCCGTGCGCCCCGCGGCCCGTGAGACGGCGATGGTGCTGTACACCTCAGGCTCGACCGGCCGGCCCAAGGGTGTGCCGCTCTCCCACGACGGCCACCTCTGGGCGGTGCGGTCGCGTGTCGCCGCGGGCACGGGCCTCGACCGGGAGCGCTTCATCGTGGCGGCGCCGCTCTTCCACATGAACGCGCTTGGCACGAGCAAGGTCGTGTTCGCCGCGCACGGCGGCATCGTTTTGCTCCCGCAGTTCGACGCCCGCCGGTACGTCGAGGCGATCGGCCGCTTCGGCGTCACGTTCCTCACCTCCGTGCCGACGATGCTGGCGCTGATCCTCCGCGAAACCGACACCCTCTCGCGCACGGATCTATCCTCGGTGCGCGTGGTGAGAATGGGCTCGGCGCCCACGACGCAGCAGCTCATCGACGCGGTCAAGAAGGCCTTCCCCGGCGCGGCGGTCTCCTACATCTACGGCACCACGGAAGCCGGCCCGGTCATGTTCGGCGCGGATCCGGATGGCCGACACCAGCCCGACCTGGCGCTGGGCTGGCCGCGGCTGGACGTGGAAGTCCGCCTCGTGGGCCCGGATGGCCGCGATGCCGACGAGGGCATGCTCTGGATCCGGACGCCCGCCAACATGACGGGCTATCTCAACCTTCCCGACAAGACGAAGGAAGTCCTCACGCCGGACGGCTGGTACCTCTCCGGCGACGTCTTGAGGCGCGACCCGACAGGCGCGTACTACTTCGTCGGACGCGCCGACGACATGTTCATCTGCGGCGGTGAGAACATCTATCCGGGCGAGGTCGAGGCCATGCTCGAGCGCCACCCCGACATCCTCCAGGCTTGCGTCGTGCCGATCCCCGACGAGATCAAGTACGAGAAGCCGTTCGCCTTCGTCGTGACCCGGGACGGCAGCCGCCTCCACGATGACGACGTCAAGCAGTACGCCCTCGCGCATGCGCCGGCCTACCAGCACCCGCGGCACGTGGTCTTCATGCCGGCGCTGCCGCTCGCCAGCACCGGCAAGGTGGATCGCGTGGCGCTCCGCCGGCTGGCGCTCGAGCACCGCCAGGTGGAGACGAAAGCATGAGAGCCGCGGTCATCTACGAGCACGGCGGGCCCGGGTCCATCAGGATCGAGCCGGCTTTTCCCGATCCGCTCCCGGGGCCCGAGGACGTCGTCATTAAGGTGCGCGCCACCACGCTCAATTACCACGACATCTTCACGCGCCGTGGCATGCAGGGCATCAAGGTGCCCATGCCCTGCATCATGGGCGTCGACTTCGCCGGCGAGATCGTCGAGACCGGCGGCGCCGTGACGGGGTGGAAGGCCGGCGACCGGGTCATGGTCGATCCGGTGGACAGGGTCGGGCCCGGCGGCCTCATGGGTGAGATGTGGCACGGCGGGCTCGCCGAGTACTGCCGCGTGCCGGCGCACCACCTGGTCGCGCTCCCGGAGGACGTATCGTACGAAGCCGCCGCGTGCCTGCCCGTGGCCTACGGCACGGCCGTGCGCATGATGCACACCATCGGCGAGGTGAAGCAGGGGGACAAGGTCCTCATCCTCGGCGCCTCGGGCGGCGTCGGCACCTGCTGCGTCCAGCTGGCGAGGCTCCGCGGCGCGGAAGTGATCGCCTGCGCCAGCAGTGACAGCAAGCTCGCGCGTCTGAAGGACCTGGGCGCCGCGCATGCCCTCGACTACACGAAGCACGACTTCGTGAAGTGGGTCTACGAGACCTTCGGCAAGCCGCACCGGCGGAAGTTCAGCGGCGGCGTGGACGTGGTGGTCAACTTCACCGGCGGCGAGACGTGGGTGCCGTCGTTGAAAGTCCTGCACCGCGGGGGCAAGGTGCTCACGTGCGGAGCCACGGCGGGCTTCGATCCCAAGGAGGACCTTCGCTTCATCTGGACGTTCGAGCTCAAGATCCTGGGGTCGAACGGCTGGACGCGGGAGGATCTGTCCACGCTCCTCGCGCTGATCCAGGAGGGGCGGCTGAAGCCGGTCATCGACTGCGAGCTGCCGCTCGCGGAGGTGAACGAGGCGTTCCGGCTCCTGGAAGACCGCGAAATCTTCGGCAAGGTCGTCGTGCGCCCGTGAGCGACGCCGGGCTCTCCGTCGAGCAGATCCAGGCCATCTTCGACGCCTCGCCCTTTCTCGGCTTCCTGCGCCTCCGGGTCGTCGCGCTCGACCACGACGCGGCCACGCTGACGGTGAGCATGCCGATGAGGCCTGAGTTTGAGCGGCGGCTGGGAACCGGGCAGTTCCACGGAGGACCGATCGCAGCCTTCATCGACGCAGTCGGCGACTTCGCGATCGGCATGGCGGTGGGCGGAGGGGTGCCCACGATCAACCTCCGGATCGATTACCTGCGGCAGGCGGTCGGCGGCGTCCTGACGGGCACCGCGCGGGTTCGCCGGGCCGGGCGCACCGTGGCCCTCGTGGACGTGGACGTCTACGACGAGCAGCGGGCCCTCGTCGCCGTCGGCCGAGGCACGTACTCGCCCCAGCTCAGCTGAGCGCGGCTCGGTCCTCCTGGAGTTCAGGCGGCCCCGGCCCGGGCCACGAGCCACCGCGCGGTGCGCAGCAGCCGCGCGTCGCCGTGCCGCGGACCGACCAGCTGTACGCCGAGCGGCAGGCCGTTCGCGCCCTGCATCAGCGGCACGCTCAACGCGGGCATGCCGCACAGCGTCCACAACGTGCAGAAGGCCGGATCTCCGGTCGAGCCGAGGCCGCGTGGCGCGGTGCCGGCCGCGGCCGGAGTCAGGATGGCGTCATAGCGCTGGGCGAACAGCTCCGCGAAGCTGTCATTGAGCGCCGGGATGCTGGCCAGCGCGCGCAGGTAGTCGACCGCGCGCACCTCTCGCCCTCGCTCAAGCTGCGCGTAGAGCGATGGGGATAGCCGGCTGCGCCCCTCCTCCCACTCCCTGCGGAAGCTCGCGGCCATGTCGGCTTCCATGATGACCCGGTGCCACTCGAACGCCTCCTCGGACGCAGCGGACAGCTCGAGCTCCTCCACGCGGTCGCCGAGGTGATCGGTCAGCTCGGCGAGGGCCTCCCTCGCGTCGCCGTCGACGCGGTCCCAGCGCGGTGTCTTCACGAACGCGAACATCGGCGAGATCGGCGGCTCCTCGGCCGCGACCTCAACGAGCGGCATGCGCGCGCGGGGCCGCGTGTCGGGGTCGCGCTCGTCGTAGCCCACGAGCTGCTCGGTGAGGAGCGCCACATCCTCGATGGTGCGGGCGAAGACGCCGACGTGGTCGAGCGCGCGGGACAGCGCGAGCGCTCCAGCGCGCGGGATCAGTCCGTGGGTGGGCTTGAAACCGTACACGCCGCAGAACGACGCCGGGCGGATGACCGAGCCGTTGGTCTGGCTGCCGATCGCGAGCGGCACCATGCCGGCGGCGACCGACGCGGCCGACCCGCTGGACGAGCCGCCCGGGGTGTGCTCGCTGTCGTGCGGGTTGCGCGTCTTGCCGGCGGTGTACGCGGCCAGCTCGGTCGTCACGGTCTTGCCCATGATCACCGCGCCCGCCCCGCGCAGCGCCGCGACGGCGGCCGCGTCAAGGGAGGGCGTGCGACCGGCGTGCAGGACGCACCCGTTCTCGGTCGGCATGTCGGCCGTATCGAAGATGTCCTTGACGCCGATCGGCACGCCATGCAGCGGCCCGATGGGCTGCCCGGAGAGCCGCCATTGGTCGGCGCGGCGAGCCTGGTCGAGCGCGTGGTCAGGATCGAGAAACGACCAGGCCTGGACCTGCGCGTCCCTCTCGCGCACACGCGCCAGGCACGCCTCGACCAGCTGCTCCGAGCTGATGGCGCCCTCGCGAATCAGGCGCGCCGCCTCCGAGGCCGAGAGCTGGTGAAGGCCCTTCAGATCCATCACACGTGCCCGTCCGTCCGGCCGCACCGCCGCTTACTTGCCGTAGAGGAACTCCGGCAGCCAGAGCGTCATACCGGGCCAGATGTACATGAACCCGAGGCAGATGCAGACGATGATCATGTACGGCATCATCCCCGCGAAGATCTGGTTGAGCGTGACGTGTTTCGGCGCCACGCCCTTGAGATAGAACGCCGACATCGCCACCGGCGGCGAGAGGAACGCCGCCTGGAGATTGACCGCCACCATCGTGCCGAAGAGGATCGGGTCGACCTGAAAGTGGGTCAGGAGCGGGATGAAGATCGGGCAGAAGATCACGATGATTTCCGTCCACTCGAGCGGCCAGCCCAGCACGAAGATGATGACCTGCGACAGGAACAGGAATCCGAGCGGCGAGAGGTTCATGCCGAGCACCCACCGCTCGATCAGCCCCTGGCCCCCGTGCAGCGCGAAGACGGCGGAGAAGAGCGCGGACCCGACGAAGAGCCAGCACACCATGGCGGTGGTCTTCGCGGTGAGGAAGGTCGATTCCTTCAAGGTCTGCCGGAGCTCCGGTGAGCTTCTGAGGTTCAGAAGCCCGGGTGCAACCGTCCCCATGAACGTCCCCCCGATCGAGGCCGATACGAGCAGCGACGCGAAGTCTTCGCCGTTCCACCACCCGAGCGCGACACCGACGATGGCGCCGGCGAGGCTCCACCAGCCGACCTGACGCGGGAACTTGGTCAACACGGCGAGATACAGCGCGCCGAGGGCGCCGATCGCCGCGGACTCGGTCGCGGTGCAGATCCCGAACAGGATCACCGCGAGCACCACCACGGTGAGCACGCCGAGCGGCACCACCGAGATGCACAGCTCCTTCAGGATCTCGAGCTGCTCGCCGTCCATGCGCCAGAAGTAGACCAGGAGCAGGAGGAGGGAGCCTGCGGCGAATCCCCAGAACCACGCGTAGAAGTGCTCGGGGATCTTCCCCGCCGTCGTGTCCGCAGGCGCCGCGAGCGACGTCATCTCCTCGGGCGGGCTGTCGGCCTTCTTCGGGGTCTGCGTTGCATCCGGCTCCTGCGCCGCCGATCCCAGCTCCTGGGGCTTCTCCGGCTCCGCGGGGGGTCGGGTCGCCGCCTTCGGCGCGTCGGGTGGCGTGGCCTGCGGGGTCGGAGCGGTCGCGACCACCGCGGCCGCCGGCGCGTTGTAGACGGCCACGTACCACCAGGTCGCGGCGAGGGTGCCGACCGTCAGCGCGACCGGCACCAGTATCGTTACCACGCTGTTGAGGATCGGGCGATAGCCCAGCGGCCCCCCGTCCGGTCTCGTGGCGTGGCGCACGAAGCCCGGGCGCACGGCGGCCGCGAGCACACCGAGCACGACGCTCCGCGAGCGGCCACGCTCGAGCCGCTGGAGCCACTCCGGCACCGGCACGCGGTACTGGTCCGGCGGCAGCTTGGGCGCGATCTTCGGGTTGATGATCGCCCAGCCGAGGATGTAGACGAGATACAGGAACGTGAGGAAGAAGCCCGGGAGCATGGCCGCCGCGTAGAGCTTGACGATGGACTGACCGGCCACCGCAGCGTAGACGATGAGCATGACCGACGGGGGGATCAGGATGCCGAGCGTACCGCCCGCCGTGATCGCCCCCGCGGCGAGCCTCACGTCGTAGCCGGCATTGAGCATCGGCCGCAGCGCGATCACGCCCATGAGGACGACGACGGCGCCGACGATGCCGGAGGCGATGCCCCAGAACGCGCATACGAGAAGGGTCGTGACGGCGAGCGAGGCGGGGACGCGGCGGAAGGCGAGCTGCACGCTGTGGAACATCCGGTCCACGAGCGCCGCCCGCTCCATGACGTATCCCATGAAGACGAACAGAGGCACCGACAGCAGGGTGTCGTTGGTCATGACGCCGTACGTCCGCTGCACGATCAGGTCGAAGGCCCGGTTGTCCCACCAGTGATGACCCGGAATCCAGAACGCGATGTAGCCGAACATCATCCCCAGCCCCATCAGCGTGAATGCGGTCGGGAAGCCCATCATGATCGCGATCACGATGAGGCCCAGCATCACCAGGCCGAGACTCGGGTCGCTCACGGGTCCTTCCGCTCGCTCTCGTCCACCACGGTCCGGTGGCGCGCGGCCTCGTCGATCGCGTGCGCCCCCTCCATGGCGACGCGGCGTGACTCTTCGTCCACGTACTCGCTGTGGGACAACTGGGTGTCGATCACGTCGATCTCTTCGACGTCCTCGAGCCGCGCGGGCCAGGCGCCGGTCCGGATGCAGACGACGCAGCGGATGATCTCGGCCAGCCCCTGGAGCATCACCAGCGCGCCCGCGATCGGGATGACCGACTTGAAGTGGTAGATGGGGGGGCCCTCTGCGGTCACGGTGGAGTGCTCCCCGATGCGCCAGGAGTCGCCGGCGTACCCGTAACCGGCGTACATGAGCCCCAGGATGCCCGGGATGAAGAACAGGAGATACAGGGCGAGGTCGAGCGCCGCCTGGGCGCGCGGACTCAGATAGATGTACACGAAGTCGGCGCGTACGTGTCCGGCCAGCGCCAGCGTGTAGGCCCCGCACATCATGAAGAGCGTGCCGTAGAGCATACTGTTGAAATCGAAGATCCAGGCCGTCGGCGCATTCAGGATGTACCGCTTGAAGACTTCGATGGAGACCACGAAGGTCAGAGCCACGATCAGCCACGCGAACGCCTTGCCCGACCAGTAGCTGGCCTGGTCGATGGCTCGGATCACGCGAAGGGCGTTCATCGGCGGAGAAAACCGGCCAGCCATCCGGCGCGCGCCGGATGGCTGGCCTGCCGTGCGGGCGTCACGGAGAGCTAGCTCTTCTTGTCAGCGGGCTTGGCAGCCGGCTTGGCGGCCGGCTTGGCGAAGTAGTGGTTGTAGGCCATGCGCCGGCTGACGTTGGTGTCGAGGTCCCACTTCACCGCCCGTTCGGCGAAGGCGCGCTGCGAGTCGGAGATCTCCTTGAACATCGGGTTGTCTGCCGACCTCTTCACCAAGACCTCGTCGAAGATCTGGAGCTGCTTTTGGAGGACCGCGTCCGGGGTCTTGTAGAACCTGACCTTGTCCTTGGTCTGCAGCTCGATGTAGTCCTTCGAGTAGCGGTCGATCGCCTTCCACGACATGTCGGACGAGGCGGCCTCCACCGCGTTCTCGATGATGGCCTTCATCTTGGCCGGCAGCGCGTCGAACTTGGTCTTGTTGAACGTGATCTCGAACTGCTCGGCGTTCTGGTGGTAGCTCTGCAGCATGCAGACCTTGGACACGTCGGCGAAGCCGAGGAGCCGGTCGGAGGACGCGTTGTTGAACTCGGCGGCATCGAGCAGCCCGCGGTCCATGGCCGGCACGATCTCGCCGCCGGGCAGCGCGTTCACCGCCGCCCCCAGCCCCGTGAACAGGTCGATCGAGATGCCCACCGTGCGGAACTTGAGGCCCTTGAAGTCGTCGGGCTTGGTGATCGGCTTCTTGAACCAGCCCAGCGGCTGCGTCGCCATCGGGCCGTAGGGGAACGACACGACGTTGGCGCCGATGGAGGCGTAGAGCTTGTTGAGCAGATCCTTGCCCCCGCCGTACTTGTGCCAGGACAGCAGCATGTTGGCGTCCATGCCGTAGGCGGGACTGGACCCCCACAGCGCCAGCGCCGTCTGCTTGCCGTAGTGGTACACGAGCACGCCGTGGCCACCGTCGAGCGTCCCCTTGGACACGGCGTCGAGCAGGCCGAAGGCCGGGACCACCGCGCCGGCGGGCAGCACGTCGATCTTGAGGTCGCCGCCGGTCATGTCGTTGACCTTCTTCGCGAAGTCGAGCGCGTACTCGTGGAAGATGTCCTTGGCCGGCCAGGTGCTCTGCCAGCGCATCGTGATGGGCCCCTGCGCCTTGACGACCGTCGGGAAGCCGAGCGCCGCCGCGCCCGCCGCCGCTACGGCCGCACCCTTCAGGAATTTCCGTCGCGGGGTGTCGGTGTTGGTCTGAGGATCGTTCATGGTGTGTCTCCTGTTCCTCGTTGAAGTGGAAGGTCGCAAGCCGGGCGTATTCTAGCCCCCGCCCGGCCCCCCGTAAAGCGCCTTCGGCGCCCGCAGAAACCGGGGAACTTCCAAGGGACTTGTGGGCCTTCGAGATCCCGCTCCCGGCCGGGCCGCCCCTGACGCGAGCGGGCCGCAGACAGTTGCCTCAAGCGGAGTTCCCGACTACCATGAGGGCCGTTGTCCAATCCGACACCGCCATCCCCTGAGGGGGGCTCATGACCAGCAAGGCCGACCAGTTCTCGCTGGACGCGAAGTACACGCAGGAGTCGGGGCGCATCTACCTCTCCGGCATCCAGGCGCTCGTCAGGCTCCCGCTGGATCAGCATCGCGCCGACAAGCGGCGGGGGCTCAACACGGCGACCTTTGTTTCCGGCTACCGCGGCTCGCCGCTGGGCGGCCTCGACCAGACCCTCGACCGTGAGAAGAAGCTGCTCGAAGCGCATCAGGTGGTCTTCTCGTCCGGCCTGAACGAAGATCTGGGAGCCACGGCGATCTTCGGCAGCCAGATGGTCGGCCTCTTCCCGCGCCCCAGGTACGACGGCGTCCTCGGCATGTGGTACGGCAAGGCGCCGGGCGTGGACCGGTCGGGCGACGCCTTCAAGCACGCCAACTACGCCGGCGTCGGCAAGAACGGCGGTGTGCTGGCCCTGGCGGGAGACGACCCGGTGTCCAAGTCCTCGACGCTGCCGAGCCACTCGGAAGTCGCGCTCTACGACGCGCTCATGCCGACCATCTTTCCCGGCAATGTCCAGGACATCCTCGACCTGGGCCTGCACGGCTTCATGCTCTCCCGAACTTCCGGGCTCTGGGTCGGCGTCAAGATCGTCACGAACGTCGCCGACGAGGCGGGCACGGCCGAGGTGTCGCCCGAGCGCGTCAGCCCCATCATTCCCACGATCGAGCTGGACGGCCGGCGCTTCGAGCACGCGATCAACGTCAACCTGATCCCGCCCTACGGGCTCGACATGGAGCGCACGCTCCACCACGCACGCCTCGAGCTGGCGCGGCTCTACGCGTACGAGAACAAGCTCAACCGCATCACCGTGCCGACGCCGGACGCATGGCTCGGGATCATGAGCGCGGGCAAGACGTACTACGACGTTCGCCAGGCGCTCCTGGAGCTCGGTCTCGATGACGAGGGGCTCCGCCGCCACGGCATCCGCCTGCTGAAGATGGGCATGCTCTTTCCGATGGAGCCTCGGATAGTCCGCGAGTTCGCGCGGGGGCTCGAGGAGATCCTGGTCGTCGAGGAGAAGCGGGCCTTCCTCGAGATGTTCTGCAAGGACATTCTCTACGGCCAGGCCGACAGGCCGCGGATCGTCGGCAAGCGCGACGAGGAAAACCGGCTGCTCGTCGAGGTCGTGGGCGAACTCGACCCGGATGTCATCGCCCGCGCCATCGCCAGGCGGATCGCCCGGAAGCTCAGGATCGATTCCGTCGAGGCGCGCATCCGCCACATCGACGAGCTCAAGCAGCGGCCCAAGCCGCTGTCGCTCGCGCGCACGGCCTACTTCTGCTCGGGCTGCCCCCACAACCGGTCCACCGTCGTGCCGGAAGGCAGCGTCGCCGCGGCGGGCATCGGTTGCCACGGCATGGCCATGGGCATGGACCGCGGCATCATCGGCGTCACGCACATGGGCGCCGAAGGCGCGCAGTGGGTCGGGATCTCGCCCTTCACCGAGACGCCGCACCTCTTTCAGAACATCGGCGACGGCACGCTCTTCCACTCGGGCAGCCTCGCGATCAACTACGCCATCGCTGCGGGCGTCAACATCACGTACAAGATCCTCTACAACTCGGCCGTCGCGATGACGGGCGGCCAGGACGCCGCGGGGGCGCTGCCCATCCCCGCGTTGACGAGGCGACTCGAAGCCGACGGCGTCAAGCGCATCATCATCACGACGGACCACCCGGAGATCTACAAGGGCGTCTCCCTCGCGGGCATCACGGAGGTCTGGCACCGCGACCGCCTCCTCGAGGCCCAGTCGGTGCTGGCGGCCGTCCTGGGCGTGACGGCGCTCATCCACGACCAGCAGTGCGCAGCCGAGAAGCGGCGGCTCAGGAAGCGCGGCAAGCAGGCCGATCCCCAGACGCGGATCTTCATCAACGAGGCCGTGTGCGAGGGGTGCGGCGACTGCGGCCGGAAGTCGAACTGTCTCTCCGTCCAACCTGTCCAGACCGAGTTCGGCAGGAAGACCCAGATCCACCAGTCCTCGTGCAACAAGGACTACTCGTGCCTCCTCGGCGACTGCCCGTCATTCCTGACCATCGAGCCGGTCGGCGAGCCGCGCACGCGCGAGCGGCGCCTGACGCCGCTGGACGCCGACCTGCCCGAGCCCGCGCTGCGCGTGCCCCGCGACGGCTTCGCGCTGCACATGATGGGCATCGGCGGCACCGGCGTCGTGACGGTGAACCAGATCCTGGGCACGGCCGCCATGCTCGACGGCCGCCACGTGCGCGGCCTCGATCAGACGGGGCTTTCGCAGAAGGGGGGCCCTGTGGTCTCGGACCTCAGGATCGACTCCCAGCCCATCGAGGGCTCCAACAAGGTCTCGGCCGGCGGCGCCGACCTCTACCTCGGCTTCGACCTTCTCGTCGCCACGGACCCGGTCAACCTCGACAAGGCCGAGTCGGGCCGCACCATCGCCGCCGTCTCGACGAGCCAGATCCCCACCGGCCGGATGGTCGTGGACACCACGCTCCAGTTCCCCGAACTCGGCAGCACGCTGATGAGCATCGACCGGGTGACGCGCAAGGACGCCAACGTCTACGTGGACGCCCAGGCCATGGCCGAGGCGCTCTTCAACGACCACATGGCGACCAACTTCATCATGGTGGGCGCCGCCTACCAGTGCGGCGCGCTCCCGATCAGCACCGCTTCTCTCGAGGCCGCCATCCGGCTCAACGGCGTCAGCGTGGACATGAACCTGTTGGCCTTCCGCTGGGGGCGCATGGCCGTGGTGGACGCCAAGCGCGTGGAGGCCGCGGTCGTCCAGGCCCAGGGCAAGGCCGAGACCTCGCGCGCCCTCTCGGCCGAGGCGCGGGCACTGGTGGACGCCGCGGGCTCGACGGGCGAGCTCCGCAGGCTGCTCGAGATCCGCGTGCCCGAGCTGATCGATTACCAGGACGCGGCCTATGCGCGGCGGTACGTCGAGTTCGTCACGCGTGTGGCCGGCGAGGAGTCGCGGAAGACGCCCGGCCGCACGGGGCTGTCCGAAGCCGTCGCGCGCCACCTCTTCAAGCTCATGGCGTACAAGGACGAGTACGAGGTGGCGCGCCTGCATCTCTCGGCCGCGCTCGAGGCGGAGCTCCACGCGCGCTTCGGCTCCGAGATCCGCTACTACTGGCACCTGCACCCGCCGCTCCTGCGGGCGCTCGGGCTCAAGAAGAAGATCCGGTTCGGCTCCTGGTTCAAGCCCGCCTTCTCGGCGCTCCACGCGATGAAGGGGCTGCGCGGCACGTCGCTCGACGTCTTCGGCTACGCCCGCGTGCGGCGCGAGGAGCGGGCGCTGATCGGCGAGTACCGCGCGCTGGTCGAGCGGGCGCTCGCGTCACTCTCGCCCGCCACCCACGACACGGCGGTGGCGCTCGGCGACCTGCCCGACATGATCCGCGGCTACGAGGACATCAAGCTCGACAACGTGAGACACTTCCGCGCCCGCGCGGCGGAGCTCGCAGCCAGGCTCGACGCAGTGTGAGGCGCAGCCGAAGGCGAGCCGAGCCAACCCTTAAGAGAGAGGGATTTCATCACCCGCAACGAGTCGACTCAACGGAGAGGTGACCGATCGATGAACGCATTCGACGACGACCTGCAGCCCATGGCGGACCTGACGGAGACACCGCGCAGTGGCGGTAGGGGGCTGACGCTGGCCCTGCTGATCGGCCTCGTGGTCTGCGCGCTCCTGGCGATCGGCGCGATCTTCTACGCCCAGAAGCAGATCGCCACGCTCACGCAGGCCCGCGACGCCGCGCAGCGCGACAGCCAGCGGCTGACGGCGACGAGCGCCGCGGCGGCGGCCAACGCGGCGAAGGCCGAGCAGTCGCTCGCCGCCGCCCGAGTCGAGCGCGGCGAGCTCGCGCTCCTCGTGGTCGCCCTCCGGCAGAACCCGAACACGGGCAAGGACATCAAGGACCCGGCGCTGCCGGCGTCGATCACCGGGAAGCGGCGCGACGCGCTCACGGCGGCCTTCGCGCTCAAGCAGGAGAAGGTGCCCTTCAAGTGGGCCGGCAAGAAGAAGGAAGACGGGCTCGACTCCGCCGCCTTCGCCGCCCTCATCCTGGCTCAGGCGGGCGTGATCGACAAGCCCGAGGCGGTGACGGCGAAGAGCCTCCAGGGCCAGCTCAAGGTCGGCACGGAGGGTGAGCCGCAGCCGGGCGATCTCCTATTCTTCGATGGCGGCAACGTCATGCTCTACCTGGGCGGCGACAACGCCGTCGGCATGCTGCCGGAGGGCGCCGTCACGAAGAACGGGGTCATCAAGGGCAAGGGGATCGGCTTCAGGTATCTCGGCTACGGCCCCATCAAATACGAGTAGCGAGCCGGCGCCTGAAAACTCGCAGGCGGCTCAAAAGGGTCCAGATGCGAGGCGGCGCCCCGCTATTCGAGTTGAGCGACGGCCCGGGCCGTCGCGAGACGAGGGCTGGGTTGATTCCGCACGCGAGGCGTACGATTGTCTCAGCCCTCGCCTCCGGGCTCCGCCCCTCAGCTCGAACGGCCACGAGCGTGCGGCCGAGGGCGCCAACGAAGCAGATGGGCCCTTTTCAGCCGCCTGCTTAGCGGTCGACTTCAATGCGGCACGTCGCGCCCCTCGCCCGCTCGAGCGCCTCGGTGCGGCTGCCGGCGGCCGGCCGCGCGGTGGGCTGCTCGAAGAGCGGCCGCGCGTAGTCGGCCTTGACCGCCCAATTGACGTTCTGGGGCGCGACGCCCGTCGCCATCAGGAAGGGCAGGGAGGCGATCGTGGACGACACGATGCCGATGATCTGCCCCTGACCGTTGACCACCGGGCCTTCCGAGTTGCCCGGCTGGACCGGCGCCGTGATCTGGATGAATGAAATCTCTCCGCCCGGTCCCGACATGGCGCTCACCGTACCCTCGGTCAGCTTGGCCTCGGTGCCCAGGAAGGTGCTGATGGGGAAGCCGATGGTGAAGAGCAGCTCGCCCATTCGCGCGCTCCGAGCGGGCGCCAGCGACAGGTAGGCCGTGTTGGTCAGTGCGGTCTTGATCACCGCCAGGTCGAGGTTGCGCGCAATTGACTCGGTTTTCGCCACCGCCTCCTTCCGCCCCGGGCAGTGGACCACGATGTACTTGCCCTTGTCCACGACGTGGGCGGCCGTGAGGAGCGTGCCGTCCGGCCGCGCGAGTACGCCCGTGCCCTGGACGTGGCCCGAGTCCTCGTCGGGGTCGACCTTGCTCCGCAGGGTCGCTTCCTTGAGCTGGAGCTCGAGGTCCTCGGCGAGGTTCTTCGCGTTCCACCCGCGGAGGACGTTGGCGCTCGAGAGCATGTCGCCCCGCACCCGGTCGAGGGCGCCGGGGTCGTACCGCGCCTCGAGGATCTGGGCGTGGCGCCAGTCGTACAGGCTCTGCGCGTCGTCGGGGCCGATCGGCCGCCCCTTGAGCCGGGCGTCGTAGTAGGAGCACAGGCCGCGCACCTCAACGTCGCCGGTCCGTCCCACTCCCCACTCCTGGATCACCTCGCGCATCCCGAGGAAGCAGTCGTTCCAGCGGCCGTCCTTCATTGCCTCGAGCGCCTTCTTCTTGGCCTCCCATCGCGCCTTGTCGCTCCGGCACTGGACGCGGAGCGGCACGTCCCGCCCCTCGCGGGCGAAGGTCGAGAGGCTGCGCTCGACCACGATGTTGACCGCCGTCGTGCCGGCCGGGACGCCGGTCAGGATGCGGGTGACGTCGTCGAGCGTGGCGACGGCCTCGGCGTTGATGCTCTTGAGACGGTCGCCGCGGCGCACGCCGTTCTGCTCGGCGTTGGTGCCGGCGGCGATGGCGTAGAGTCGCGGGCTCCACTCGACGAAGATCTGGCATGGATGCGGCTTGGGCTCGGCCTTGAGGAAGGTTTCGAGCCGTTTTGCGGCGTTGGCCTGCTCCCACTTGGCGTTCTCGCGGGCCTGGGCGAGCTCGCGGTCAGGCTGCGTCTGCTGGGCGTGGAGCGGGGGCGGGGCACACAGGATCACGCCCAGCGCCCAGAGCGCCGCCCCGGTCACGGTGCGCATCCGTCGGAGATCCGCCATGCTCTACCCTCGTTGGATTGGGGGCGTCTTGGGGGTCGGCGCCGGCCTGGCACCCTGTTCGGGACCGCGGCCGGCCTTCGTCGCCGACTCGCGTGCCGTAGCGGAGAAGATACCACGCGTCATGAGGGCGTTTGAAGCTTGGGCGCGCGCTTCGTAGATGTCGGCGCGCGCGGCGTGGACCCGCGCGTTGTCGGGCGCCGCGGCCGCAGCCCAGTCGGCCAGGTGGCATGCGAGAGCAAAGCTGCCGCTCTCGGCCAGGGCCCGGGCGCGGTCGGCGAGCGCCTCGGCGCCGCCCGCCAGCGCCGCGACCTCCCGTCCAATCTCCGATTCGCGGGCGGGCTTGAGATGCGCCGGCTGGCCGTCCCACCAGCCGCCGTAGAGCCGCCAGATATTGCGCACGACGTACTCCGGCTCGTCGTAGACGGCCTGGAGGTACGGGCGCTCGGCGAGATGCGCGGGCGGGCGTACCTCGGCGAGGATCTGGTCGAGGCCGAGCCCGGCGTTCATGCGCGCCACGGTCTCGTGCTCGAGGGTCTCGAGCCACTCCGCCGTGTCGCTGAGCGCCTGGCGCGCGCGCGCCGCGCCCACGATCGGGACACCGTGGCCCGGGATCAGGAGCTCGGCGCCGCGCTCCGCCATCGCGCGCAGGGCCCGCGCCCACTCGGCGGCGTAGCGCTGGACCTTCTGCGGGTTGCCGGCGTTGGGGGCGACCCAGAAGAAGAGGTCGCCGGTGAAGAGGATGCGCCGCTCGGGCCACCAGAGCCACGTGTGGTCGTCGGTCTCGCCGCGCGCGTGCGTCAGCTCGAGACGCGCGCCGCCCGCCTCGAGAGCGTACGCCGCGTCGTAGACGACGGTCGGGTAGTCGTAGTCCGTCGGCCACGTGGTGTTCACCGAGAACTGGCGCGAGTTGATGAGGCCGTTCCAGGGCGCGGTCATCCGGTACCGGTCGAAGCGGGCGGCGACGTTCCGGTGCCCGACGATCAACGGCGCGGGGCGACCCTTCTCACGCGCTTCCTCAAGGAAGGGCGGCAGTCCGCAGGCGTGGTCCGCGTGGCCGTGGGTGTAGACGGCGGCGTGGAGGGGATCACCGTCCACCGCGCGCACGGCGGCAAAGGTCTTGGCGCGCGCGGCGTAGTTGCCCGTGTCCACGAGGACGAGCCCCGCCTCGGTTCGGATGGCGGTGACATTCGCCCAGGTGTGGAAGAAGACGACACCCGGCGCCAGCTCCTCGCTCTTGTGTGTCGGCCGCCACAGGTCGCGCGGCGGGATCTGTCCCTGCCAGAACCGCTCGGCCAGGTCGAGGATGTCGCCCATGTCCGGCGGACGGTAGCACAGGGCGCAGCAGGCGGCAATCGCGGACCCCGGCCCCTCCAGCACCCGCGGCGCCTCCAGCGCCCGCGGCTCCTATTGACAGGGCAGGGGATTTGGGCATAATCGGGCAACCTCGCAGCCCGCGAGCGTTTCCGGTCCTTGTCGCAGTGCAGCGGAGGACAGACCATGACCCGCTCCCGAGCGTGCGCCGTTTCCCTCGTTGCCGCCTTGGCCATGTCTTCGCCGGCCGGCGCGGCAGGACCGGTCAGCGCCGCAGGCCCAAACGGCCAGATGACCTGGGCCGTCCACGTTTCGCTCGCGCCCACCTGGTTCGACCCGGCCGAGACCTCGGGCATCATCACGCCCTTCATGGTGCTGTACGCGCTGCACGACGCGCTCGTGAAGCCCATGCCCGGCAATGCCATGGCGCCCTCGCTGGCGGAGTCCTGGACGATGTCCAAGGACGGGCTCACCTACGAGTTCGCGCTTCGCAAGGGGGTCAAGTTCCACAACGGCGACGTCATGACGGCGGAGGACGTCAAGTTCTCCTTCGAGCGCTACCGCGGCGCGTCCTCCAAGCAGATGAAGGCGAGAGTGGCGCGCGTCGAAGTGGTGGATCCACACCGCGTACGCTTCGTCCTCAAGCAGCCCTGGCCCGACTTCATGACTTTCTACGCCACGCCCGCGACCGGGGCCGCGTGGATCGTGCCGAAGAAGTACGTGGAGCAGGTGGGGGAGGAGGGCTTCAAGAAAGCGCCGGTGGGCGCGGGCCCGTACAAATTCGTCTCCTTCAAGCCCGGCGTGGAGCTCACGCTGGAGGCCCACGAGCAGTACTGGCGCAAGACGCCCGCCGTCAAGACCCTCGTGCTCCGCGTCATCCCCGACGAGTCCACGCGCCTGGCGGCCCTCAAGCGCGGCGAGGTGGACATCGCCTACAGCATCACCGGGCCGCTCGCCGAGGAGGTCAAGCGCACGCCCGGGCTGACGCTCAAGCCGACCTATATCCTCTTCACGGTGTGGCTGCTCTTCACCGAGCAGTGGGACGCCAAGTCGCCGTGGGCGGACAAGCGGGTGCGCATGGCCGCCAACTACGCCATCGACCGTCAGGCCATCAACCAGGCCGTGTACCTGGGCTATGCCAGGCCCGCCGTCTCCTTCATCCCGCACGCCATGGACTACGCCTGGCAGCCGCCGGCCTATCCCTATGACCCCAAGAAGGCGAAGCAGCTGCTCGCCGAGGCGGGCTACCCCAACGGCTTCGACGCGGGCGAGCTTTCCGGCGACCAAATCTACGGCACGGCCATCGGCGAGCCCGTGGTCAATTACCTCACGGCCGTCGGCATCCGCCTGCAGCTCCGCCCGCTCGAGCGCGCGGCGTTCTTCAAGCAGTACGGCGAGAAGAAGCTCAAGTACGTCATCCAGAGCGGCAGCGCCGCCCCCGGCAACGCGGCCACGCGGCTCGAGGCCTACGCGGTGACGGGCGGCCAGTACGTCTACGGCTCCTATCCTGAGGTGGACGGCCTGTACTCCGAGCAGGCCAACGAGACCAATGCCCGCGCGCGGCGGCAGATCCTCGACAAGCTCCAGCAGCTGATCCACGAGCGCGTCATGTTCGCACCCGTGCTGGAGCCCGCCTTCCTCAACGGCGTGGGGCCGCGGGTCGAGGCGCACGGGCTCAACGCCATCACCAGCCATGCCTACTCGGCGCCCTACGAAGATCTCAAGCTCAAAGGGAAATAGGAGGGGCGAATGTTGAGAACGCGACTGTTCGGACTGCTTGGGTCCGCTCTGCTGATGTGCGCGATCGCGGCGCCCGCCGGCGCCGCGCCCGAGGGGACATTGACCTATGGTATCCACGTGACCTTGGTGTCCCGCTGGCTGGATCCGGCTGAGGCCGAGGGCCTGATCACCCCGTTCATGGTGTACTACGCCATTCACGACGCGCTGGTGAAGCCCATGCCGGCAGGGGCCAATACGCCGAGCCTCGCCGAGTCGTGGACCGCGTCCAAGGACGGGCTCATCTACGAGTTCGTCCTCCGCAAGGGCGTCAAGTTCCACAACGGCGATCCCGTCACGGCGGAGGACGTGAAGTTCTCCTTCGACCGCTACAAAGGCGTGGCCGCCAAGCTGCTCAAGGACCGGGTGCGCGAAGTCCAGATCGTCGACGGAACCCGTCTCCGCTTTCATCTCAAAGAGCCGTGGCCGGATTTCATGACCTTCTACGGCACCTCGGCCACCGGCGCGGCGTGGATCGTGCCGAAGAAGTACGTGGAAAGGGTGGGCGACGACGGTTTCAAGAAGGCCCCGATCGGCGCCGGCCCGTACAAGGTGGTGAGCTTCACCCCGGGCGTCGAGCTGGTCATGGAGGCCTTCGACGGCTACTGGCGGAAGACGCCGTCGGTCAAGCGGCTCGTCTTCCGCAGCATGCCCGAGGAGACGACGCGGGCCGCCGCGCTCAAAAAGGGCGATGTGGACATCGCCTATCTCCTGACCGGGCCCGTGGCCGACGACGTCCGGAAGACGCCGGGGCTCAAGCTCGTGGGCGCCAAGCCCCCCGGCGTGTTCTGGATCGACCTGCCTGACCAGTGGGACCCGAAGTCGCCCTGGCATGACCAGCGCGTGCGCCAGGCGGCCCGCCACGCCATCGACCGGAACGCCATCAACCAGGCCGAGACGCTCGGCTTCTCGCTGCCGACGGGCAGCATCATCCCCCGGAGCTTCGAGTTCGCCCTGGCCTTCGAGCCCCCGGCCTATGACCCCGGTAAGGCGAAGAAGCTCCTGGCCGAGGCCGGGTATCCGAACGGCTTCGACGCCGGCGACTTCTACCCGTTCCCGCCCTACGATTCCATGGGTGAGGCCCTGGCCGGCTATTTCCAGGCCGTGGGCATCCGGACGAGAATCCGGACCATGGAGCGCGCGTCGTTCCTCACCGCGTGGCGCGAGCGCAAGCTCAAGGGGCTGATCGTGGGCATCACCGGCGCGTCGGGCAATGCGGCGACGCGGCTCGAGGCCTACGTGAGCAAGGGGGGCATCTACACTACCGGCGTGCTCCCGGAGGTGGAGGACCTCTTCCAGCGTCAGGCCCGCGAGCTGGACCGCGCGAAGCGGGAGACCATGGTCCGCCAGATCCAGCAGATCCTCCACGATCGGGTGATGCAGATCCCGATCTACGAGCTGGCCTTCCTCTGGGGCTTGGGGCCCCGCGTGGAGGAGGCCGGCGTGGACCAGATCAAGGGCTTTGCGTACTCGGGGCCGTACGAGGACCTGAGGCTCAAGAGGCAGCCATGAAACGCTTCATCGTCAAGCGGCTGGGCTACGCCGTGCTCTCTTTGCTCCTGCTCTCTCTCACCATCTTCCTGCTGGTGCGCCTGACGGGCGACCCCTCGGTGCTGCTGGTGGAGCCGGGGGCGAGCAAGGATGACCTGGCCGCCGTCCGCCTCCAGCTCGGCCTCGACCGGCCGCTCTGGGTCCAGTACGGCCAGTTCATGTCGAGCCTCGCCCGAGGGGACCTCGGCCACTCCTTCTACTACCGCACGCCGGTGCTGGAGTTGTACCTCTCCCGGCTGCCGCACTCCCTTATGCTCGCCGTGGCGGCCATGGCATTCTCGCTCCTCGTCGGCATCCCGAGCGGCATCCTCGCCGCCGTCCGCGTGAACCAATGGTGGGACAGCGCGGGGAAGATCTTCGCGCTGCTCGGGCTGTCGCTCCCCTCCTTCTGGGTCGGCCTGGTCATGATCCTGTTCTTCTCCGTGTACCTCGGCTGGCTGCCGTCCTCCGGTTCCGGCACGGCGCTGCACGTCATCATGCCGGCGTTCGCGCTCGGCTGGTACTTCGCGGCGGCCCACATGAGGCTGACGCGCTCTGCCATGCTGGAGGTGCTGGGCTCGGAGTACGTCAAGCTCGCGCGCCTCAAGGGGCTGCCCGAGGCGCTCGTCATCGGCAAGCACGCCTTCAAGAACGCGCTCATCCCCGTGCTGACGCTGGCCGGCATCAACCTGGTCATCATGGTCAATGTCGCGGTGGTCGTCGAAACGGTCTTCGCGTGGCCCGGGGTCGGCCGGCTGCTCTACGAGGGCATCTCCTTCCGCGACTTCCCGGTGGTCCAGGCCACCGTCCTCATCGGCGGGGCCATGATCGTGATCGTCAACTTCTTCGTGGACGTCCTGTACGCGGTGATCGACCCGCGCATCCGCTATGAGAGGTAGGCGGCGATGAACGGCAGCCGAACGGCCTCACTCACGGTGGCCTGGCGCTTCGCCTGGCTCCGGATCGAGGGCTTTCCCTGGATCCCCGCGATCATCATCGCCATCATCGCGCTCGTGGCCGTCTTCGCCGAAGTGCTGGCGCCGTACAACCCTGAGATCGGCGTGCTCGGCGACCGCTTCCGCCCGCCCGCGTGGCAGGCCGGCGGCAGCGAGGCCTACCTGCTCGGCACCGACCACGTCGGGCGCGACGTGCTGTCGCGCCTCATCTTCGGCGCGCGCGTCTCCATGGTGGTGGGCTTCACCGCGGTCATCGTGGCCGGCCTCCTCGGCACGACGCTCGGCATCCTGTCCGGCTACCTCGGCGGCTGGGTGGACCAGGTGATCATGCGCGTCACGGACACGTGGCTGGCGCTGCCGGCGCTGACCTTCGCGATCTTTCTTGCGGCCGTGGTGGGCCCCAGCCAGTGGAACATCGTCATCATCCTGGCCGCCGTCTACTGGACGCGCTACGCCCGCGTCATCCGGGGCGAGGTCCTTTCGCTTCGCGAGCGCGACTACGTGCGCCTGGCCATCGTCGCGGGCTGCTCGAAGAAGACGATCATGCGCCGCCACATCCTGCCGAACGTGCTGAACTCCGCCATCGTGCTCGGCACCCTCATGCTGGGCATCGTCATCGTCACCGAAGCCGCGCTGTCCTTCCTCGGCGTCGGCGTGCCGCCGCCCAAGCCCGCCTGGGGGCTCATGCTGGCCGACGGGAAGAAGGGGCTCATGGCCGGCTACTGGTGGCTGACCGTGCTGCCGGGGCTCTGCATCATGTTCATGGTTCTCTCGGCCAACCTCCTCGGCGACTGGCTCCGCGTCAAGCTCGACCCGCAGCTCCGCGAGCTGTGACCGCGCTCCTCGAAGTCTCGGGGCTGTCGACCCAGTACGTCGGTGCGCGCGGAACCCGCGTGACGCGCGCGGTGGACGACGTCTCCTTCACGCTCGAAGCGGGGAAGACCCTCGGGATCGTCGGCGAGTCCGGTTCCGGCAAGACGACGCTGGCGCTGACGCTCATGCGGCTCCTGCCGCCGGGGGCGCGGATCGCGAGCGGGTCCATGCGCTTCGAGGGCGAGGACCTCCTCGACAAGTCCGATGCCGAGATGCGCGCCATCCGCGGCAAGCGCATGGCCATGATCCTCCAGGACCCGATGGCCTCGCTCAATCCGCTCTTCACGGTGGGCGACCAGATCGCCGAGACGCTGCGCGCGCACGAGGGCATGACGAGACGGGGCGCCTGGACGCGGGCCCGGGAGCTGCTGGCGGCTGTGAACATCGCGGCGCCGGAGCGGCGGGTGAGCGAGTACCCCCACGAGCTGTCGGGCGGGATGCGCCAGCGGGTGGTCGGCGCCATCGCGATCGCCTGCGGGCCGCGGCTGCTCATCGCCGACGAGCCGACCACGAGCCTGGACGTGACGATCCAGGCGCAGTACCTCAAGCTGCTGCGCGAGATCCAGCGCGAGCACGGGCTCGCCATGATCTTCATCACCCACAACCTCGGCATCGTGGCGCGGATGTGCGACCAGGTGGCAGTCATGTACGCGGGGCGCTTGGTCGAGGCGGGTCCGGTGCGGACGATCTTCGACGCCCCGGCCCATCCCTACACGCGGGCGCTCATCGAGTCCATTCCGCGCTTCGGCGACACCGCCGCGCGGCTGACGGCCATCGAGGGCCAGCCGCCCGACCCGGCCGCGCTGCCGCCGGGCTGCGCCTTCCACCCGCGCTGCCCGCTGGTGATCGAGCGCTGCCGCACCGAGGCGCCGCCCGAAACCCGCGTGGCCGCCCAGCACCGGGCGCGCTGCTGGCTGGCTGCCGAGGCGCCCGCCCGCCGTATTAAAGGATGACGCCGCTCCTCGAGGCGCGCGGCCTGACCAAGCACTTCCCGGTGGGCCGCGGGCTCCTGGGCGGCGGCGGGGGCGTGGTCCGGGCCGTGGACGACATCGCCTTCGCCATCGAGCCCGGCCGGACACTGGGCGTCGTGGGAGAGAGCGGCTGCGGCAAGACCACGACCGCCAAGCTCGTGCTGCGGCTCGAGAAGCCGACGGCGGGCCAGATCCTCTTCGAGGGCCAGGACGTCGCCGGGCTCGAAGGCGAGGGCCTGCAGAGCTACCGCAAGAGCGTCCAGGCGGTATTCCAGGACCCCTTCGCCTCGCTCAACCCGCGCATGCGAGTGGACGCCATCATCGCGGAGCCGCTGGTGACCCACGAGCGCCTCGACGCCGCGGCGGTCGCCGCCCGCGTCGCGGGGCTTCTGGACGTGGTGGGGCTGCCGGCGCGGTCGAAAGACCTCTTCCCCCACGAGTTCTCGGGCGGCCAGCGCCAGCGCATCGCCATCGCCCGTGCGCTCGCCCTGTCGCCGCGGCTGGTGGTCCTCGACGAGCCGGTCTCGGCCCTCGATGTCTCGATCCGCGCCCAGATCCTGAACCTGCTGCGCGACCTCCAAAAGGAACGGGGGCTCGCCTACCTCTTCATTGCCCACGACCTGGCGGCGGTCGCCCACATGAGCCACGTGATCGCCGTGATGTATCTGGGTCGCATCGTCGAAGTGGGGGCGGCGGCGCGCGTGGCGTCGGCGCCCCAGCATCCCTATACGCAGGCGCTCTTCGCCGCCGCGCTTCCCGCGCACCCGGACGAGCAGCGTGAGGAGATCGTGCTGGCCGGTGAAGTGCCGAGCCCGCTCAACCCGCCGGCCGGGTGCCGCTTCCACCCGCGCTGTCCCAAGGTCATGGCGCACTGCTCGCGGGAGGAGCCCCGGCTCAAGTCCTCTCATGGCCAAGAGGTCGCCTGCCACCTCTACGACTAGGCGGGGCTCGACGGCGTCCGGCCGAGTGCCTACTATAGGTCGTCTCGCGACAACCCTCACAGACAAGGAGCACGAGATGAGCGAGACGAAGAGCCCGTTCCGCCAGCGCCTCGAGGCTGCGGTCGCGGCCAAGCACAGCCGCATGAATCCCTTCACGGAGACGTGGGTCAAGGGGGAGCTGACGCGGGCGCAGTTCGGCTCGTGGGCGTCGCAGCACTACCAGTACGTGTCCCAGTTCGCCCGCTGGTGCGCGGCCGTGTACGCCGAGTGCCCAGACTCGGACGCCCGGGACTTCCTGCTCGAGAACATCATCGAAGAAGAATCGGGCGTCAAGCACGTCGACCTGCTGATCCGCTTCGCCGAGGCCTGCGGAGTCAGCCGCAGGGAAGTCGAGACCGCGCAGCAGCTTCCGACGACCCGGGCGCTCACGGCGTGGTGCTACGAGACCTCCCAGCGCCCCTTCCACATCGCCGCGGCGGGGCTCCTCGTCGGCCTGGAGTCGCAGGTGCCAGGCATCTACCAGCGCAGCCTGCCGCCGCTCAAGACCCACTACGGCTTCACCGACCACGAGGTGGAGTTCTTCGCCATCCACATCGAGGCGGACGAGGTCCACGGCGAGCGCGGATACCAGATCGTCGAGGGGCACTCGACCACGCCCGAGAAGCAGGCCGAGGCCGCCGAGCAGGTGCGGCAGGCGACCGAGATGCGCTGGCAGTACATGACCGGCCTCCACCGCGCCTTCGTCCTGAAGGAAGACATGTGACCGCGCGGGGAGAGGCGCAGCGGAACGCGGGCTGAGCGAACATGGAGTACCGCGTGGCCTCCCTCGAGGAGGTCCCGTCGGGCGGCTGCAAGCTGGCGGAGGTCAACGGGACGCGCGTGGTGCCGGCCCGCGTCGGGGAGCGCGTCTACGCCTGCGCCGACACGTGCTCGCACCGCGGCGGCCCGCTCAGCGAGGGCAAGCTCGCCGGGGCCAGGCTGACCTGTCCCTGGCACGGGTGGCTCTACGACGTGCGGACCGGGCAGTGTCTCCTGCCTACCCGGGGCGCGGCGATCGCGACCTACGCCGTGCGGATCGAGGGCGGGGACATATGGGTGGAGGTGCTGTGAACCGGTGTCGCGGGGGGCAGCGCGGATGATCACGGTCAAGCGGCTCACGCTGGAGGACGCGCGCATCATCCTGGAGGCGGCCGAGGCCAAGGCCAAGGAGATCAGCGTCGCCGAGACCGTTTGCGTCTGCGACGACGGCGGGCACCCCATCGCCCTCCATCGGATGACGGGGGCGCGCCTCACCGGGGTCGAGATCGCCATCGCCAAGGCCTTCACCGCGGCCGGCCACCGGCGCGCCACCCACAAATTCAACGCGCCGCCCGGCGGTCCCGCGCTGCCGGGCAACGAGGCCTTCGGCATCCACGCCATGCACCCGGGCAAGTTCGCGATTTTTGTCGGCGGCTTCCCCATCGAGGTGGAGGGCGAGGTGGTCGGCGGCATCGGCGTGAGCGGCGGCACCGGCGAGCAGGACACGCAGGTCGGCGAGGCGGGCATCGCCGCCCTCCTGCGTTCGTTGAAGCGCTAGCTCCTCAGGAGAGTGACGACGCCGACCGTCGCCGCCAGGTTGCCGGCAGCGTGCGCGACGATGCAGGGCCAGAGGGTCCCGGTCCGCTCGTAGGCCAGCGCCCAGAGGATGCCGCTCCAGAAGACCGCGGCGAAGCCAAGCACTCCGTAGCCGTGCGCGACCGCGAAGACGGCCGCAGAGAGCGCCGCTGCCGGCGCGACGCCGAAGTGCCTACGGAGCGCAGGGTAGAGGACGCCGCGGAAGGCCACCTCTTCGCCGAGCGGCGCCCAGAGCGCGCTGCCGATCGTCTCGCGGGCTACGAGCCCCCACGAGCCCCATATGAGGTTTTCCTGGAGCCCGTCGGCCCAGTGCGAGCTGAGGCGCAGGGCGTCGAGCGCCGTTCCGATCAGGCTCTCGCCTGCCAGCTGGAGCCCGACGAGAGCGAGGGAGACCCAGGCGACGGTGACGAGACGATCCCGGCCGGGCAAGAGCCCGAAGGCCGCGGTGAAGGACAGGCCGCGTGAGCGCAGGTACCAGGCGGCGTAGAGAAGGACGGGCGCCACGGACGCCGGGCCCGTGAGGGCGTCGAGCGCGCTGTCGTCGGGAATCATCAGGCCCAAGCCGGCGCCCAGGACGAGAAAGCCGAGCACGCCCCGGATGAACAGCGCGTAGCCCTCCGCGAGCGAGAAGCCGTCCGGCACGCGGGCGTCTGCCACCTTCAGATCTGCATGGGTCAGGAGCATGACGGCCACGGTCGCGAGGCCCGCCACGGCCAGCAGCAGTCCCGCGGCCTCGAGCGCGCGCCAGCGGCGGAGCAGGACCGAACCGCGCGCCGCGATGGCGGACTCGGCCTGCTGGCGCGCGATGGCGTCGCCCGAGCGGCGCGCGAGGCGCGCGACGAGCGCGTCGGCGAACCAGCCCGCGGGAAGCTCGTCGCGCACCTCGGTGATGAGCGCTCGCCCGGTGGCGCGGCTGAGAGACGGTTCGAGGTAGGCGGCCTCGATCCAGTCCCTCCTGCGCGTCGCCGCCGCGTCGTCGTCCTCCCGGTCGTCCAGGGCCGACCGCAGGGCCTCCGTCTGGCGCGTCTCGCCGAGCAGGATCAACCGGGAGAGCTCCACGTCGGGCGACGTCGAGACCTCGGCCAGCTCCTCGTGCCAGCGGATCCAGTCGTCGATGCCCTCGTCCCCTCCGGAGAGCAGGGCGTAGAGGCGGCGCTCCCACGGGGTTGCATGGCGGAGCGCCGCGCGCACGTCCATCTCGCGCTCCGTCAGCCGCTCGAGCGAGTCCTCCGGCCGGTGGAGACGATCGAGCGGCCCGCCGGGCGTCAGCATGAAGAGATAGCCGATGAGTCCTGTCACGAGGGCCGTCGAGAGCCAGGTCGCCCACGGGCGGAAGAAGGGCCGCGGCGGGGCCGCGGAAGGATCGGGAGCGGGCGGGGCGCCGTCGAATTCGGGGCCGGACATGCGGCGGCAGTATAGCACCGCCCCCGCGGGGCCGGAGCTAGAGCACGCGCTTGCGGATGGCGGTGACTGCGACTTCGGCGAAGAGGACGACCGCGAAGACGGCGACGAGACAGAGCTTGGCGCCATAGCGCACGAGCGGGCTGGCGACGATGTTGCGCGCCGCGAGCACGCCGAGCGGGAAAGCGAGAGCGAGGCTCTTCCACTTCGACTTGTTGTTGGGCGCGTCGGCCGTGAGATTCCCGTCCGCATCACGGTAGAGCGGGTCGAGTGTGCGGCGGTTGGCGCAGGGGTCGTCCGTGGCCCACGCCGCGCCCGGAAGCAGGAAGCCGAGCGCGGCGAGCAGCGAGGTCAGTGAGCGAATTCCATTCTCCTTTGCGCACGCTGGTGGCACGGGCCGACTGACGGGTCAACCTGGCGCGGCGCCGGGCCCACCGTCTGCCCTCTCGTCCGCTGCTCAACCTACTGATCAAGTTTTTACCACTCCTTACCACTGACCAGCCTGATCGATCACCACAAGATGTTGATTTGTTTGACGTCTCCCCCTGGCATCGCGCTTGCGAACTGTAGGGGCATGCGAAGCGGCCAAGCTCCGGCAGCATCGGTCATGAGCGGGACGTTCAGGTCCCAGGAGGAGAACGCCATGGGTACCAAAAGATCACAGCGGCTCTTCATCTACGTCGTTCTGGCAGCCGCGACGCTCGCGGCCGCGCTGGAGGTGACAACGGCACGCGGAGGCGATCCGGCGCCGAAGCCGGAGACGCCGTGGTTGGCGCCACTAGAAAACATGGACCAGGCCATCGAGCGGGGCGATCTCACGTCGGCCGAGACGGCGCGGCACGAGGCGTACCGGGCCGCGATCGCGAGCCGGAGGTGGGAGGGATTTCTGGCCGCCGGCGATGCGATCCTCCGTCTCGGCGAGGCGACACAGAACCGCGGGACCGCCGAGCCCGAGGCGCGCCGGCTCTATCTCTCCGCGCTCTTCCGCGCCCGCGGCCAGCAGTCGCTCGACGGCGTTCTCCTCGCCACGGAGGCATTCGCCCGTCTCGGAGACCGCGACGTGGTGGAGAAGGGGCTCCGCATGGCGCGAGACCTGGCAGGCTCGGACCCGGAGGCGCAGGCGCGCGTGCGCCTCGTCGAGGATCCGTCGTCCCGTAGCGCGGCGGCCGGCGGGGACGGCAGGCAGGGGCTCTGAGATGCGCTTCGCCCCGTGGCTCATCACGCTTGGAGCGCAGCCGTGAACCCTCACCACACCGGAAAGGACACCGTCATGATGATGACTCGAGGCCGGATGGTCGTGCTGGGCGGTCTGTCGCTCTACCTCCTCGCGCTGGGCTTCGGCGCCGGCATGGCCTCGGAGCGCATCGGCTTCGATCGGGAGCGGACGGCCGTGCTCCATCGGTACGACGACGCCGTGCGGCAGTGGCACGGGTTCCTCATGGCGGCCGAGCGGCGTGCGGAAGCCCCTGCCGCCGACGGCGCGCAGGCAAAGGTGGTGCGGTGATGGACCGCGCCGAGTGGAGCCCCGTGTCCGCCATGTTCGAGCCTTCCGCCGCGCCGCGGAGCCGGTCGGGCGACTGGCTCGCCATCCTCCGCCGTGACCCGCGCCGAGCGGTGGAGGAGGAGCAGATCGTGTGCCTCATCTGCGGCGCGCGCTTCCGCCAGCTGACCAACACGCACCTGCGCGGACACGCGCTGTCGGCGCTCGAATACAAGGGGCGCTTCGGCTACAACCGCGGGCGGCCGCTCATGTGCCGCGCGCTCTGCCGGCTGTACGCCGAGCGCGCCGTGCGGAGCGGCCTCGCGTCGCGCATCCGCAGCCGGCCCATCGTGGCCGACCCCGAGCTGCGCCGGCGTGGGGGCATGCGGCCCGTGACCCTCGAGGAGCTCCTCACGCGCCGCGACGCGCGTCGTGGGGCCGGGCGAGGCGGGCCATGAACGGCCGCGTGTTGCTCGCGGGGTGGCCCTTCGCCGGACTTCTGGCTCTTGACGCGGGCCACGCCGAGGTCTCGGGCACGGCGCCGGTCCGCGGTCTCATTGTCGAGACCGACAGCCAGGGCGGCATCTTCGTCCTCGACTCGGAGGACGTGACCTGCCCGCTCACGACCGACGCCGCGACGCGTTGTTACGGCGTGGACGGCTATCCCATCGCGCGGGGGGACATCCACGTCGGGGACATTGTCGAGGCGATCCAGGAGAAACACGGAGAGGAGTGGGTCATGACGAAAGTCCGCGTCCTGCGGCTGGCGTCGTCCCCAAGCCTCGGCGCGTGCTAGCCGCGCCCCCCCCGGTCGCCCCTCCGTGCCCTCGCGCGCCTGACGCATCGCGTAACGCAGGCGCAGAAGGGTTGAGCGCGCGCGCCCCTTCGCGGATATTCGCGTGTGGCGCGGGGTCTTCCCGCGACAGACCGAGGAATTCCCGCCCTAAGGACATGAGCCGGCAGGTCGCGGCCGACCGGGGTAAAGGGGAGGAAGACAATGACCCGTTTCCGTGTTGCCGCCGCCGTGTGGCTGGCCTTCGGGGCCGCCGCGCTCGTGACCTCCACGCCCGCCCAGGCCCAGACGCCAAGGCCCGGAGGGCATCTCAACATCATGCTGCGCGAGGACCTGCCCCAGGGCTTCGCCGTCCACGAGACGTCGACGATATCGGTGAGCTTCCCGTCGCTGCCCTGCTTCAGCAACCTCGTCTTCTTCGACCAGCACAAGCGCACGGAAAGCGTAGACACCCTCGTGGGCGAGCTGGCCGAGAAGTGGTCCTGGCAGGACAACTTTAGAAACCTCGTGTTCTTTCTCCGCAAGGACGTCAAGTGGCACGACGGCAAGCCCTTCACCTCGAAGGACGTCAAGTTCACCTTCGACATGGTGCGCGAGGCGCCGGAGGCGCAGGCCAAGCTCCGCATCAACCCGCGCAAGGATTGGTACGCCAACATCGAGGCCATCGAGGCGCCCGATCCTCACACGGTGGTCTTCCGCCTCAAGCGCCCCCAGCCCTCGCTCCTGATCATGTTTGCCTCGGGCTACACGCCCATCTACGCCGCCCACGTGCCGCCCGCGAGCTACCGCACGGGCTGCATCGGCACCGGGCCCTTCAAGGTCAAGGAGTGGCGCAAGGGCGAGTTCGTCGACTACGTCAAGAACACGGACTACTTCGTCAAGGACCGGCCGTACCTCGACAGCCTGCGCTACGTCGTCATCGAGAACCGCGGCACGCGGGTCTCCGCGCTCCAGGCCGGCAAGCTCGACGTCTCGTTCCCCGGGGAGATGACCAAGACCTCCGCGGAGCAGGTCAAGAAGGCCGTGCCGCAGTTGGTCGTCACCACCGTGGGGCAGACGGTCAACGACAACATCATCATGAACGTCAAGAAGCCGCCCTTCGACAACATCAAGGTGCGCCTGGCCGTGAGCTACGCGATCGACCGCCGGGGCCTCATTCAGGCCGTCCACCAGGGCGGCGCCGTCGTGGGCGCGTCGCTGCCGCCCAAGCCGTGGGGCATCTGGGGCATCGCTGAGCAGGGATTGCTGGCGCTCCCGGGCTACGGCAAGCCGGCCGACGAGAAGGTCAAGGCCAGGAAGATCATGGCCGAGCTCGGCTACACGCCCGAGAAGCCGCTCAAAGTCGAGATGGCGACGCGGGCCATCGCCATCTACGTGGACATGGCCTCCTTCGTCATCAACGAGCTCAAGCAGATCGGCATCGACGCGACGCTCAAGCAAATCGAGACGGCGCAGTGGCACGCGACGGCCACGCGCGGCGACTACCAGATCGGCGCCAACCTGACGGGCCTCGGCATCGACGATCCCGACGCCAACTTCTACGAGAACTACGCCTGCGGCTCGCCGCGCAACTACAGCCATTACTGCAGCGAGCAGGTGGGGAGGATGATCGACCAGCAGTCGCAGGAGGTCAACCCGCAGAAGCGGCTCGGGATGGTCGTGGCGCTGCAGAAGAAGCTCGAGGAGGACGCGCCGCGGCCGCTCCTCGACTGGCGGCTCGACTACTTCTCGCACTGGCCGTACGTGCACAACATGATCCCGCACAACGACATCTACAACTTCGGCCGTATGCAGGACGTGTGGCGGGACAAGTAGCGCGCCTGGGGTGAAGAACTATCTCCTCCAGCGCCTGGGCATCGCGGGACTGACGCTCTTCGGGATGTCGGTGGTGATCTTCGTTCTCCTGCGCTTGGCGCCGGGGGACATCGTGGACATCCTCTTCTCGACCGGCGGCTACGTGAATCCTTCGGAGCGTGCCGCCATCGAGAAGGAGCTCGGGCTCGACAAGCCCGTCTGGGCCCAATACCTCGAGTGGATCGGCCACATGGCCACCGGCGACCTCGGCAAGTCCTACCGCTACGACCTGCCGGCCTGGGAGATCATCCGGCCGCTGATCCCCGTCACGATCGAGCTGGCGACGCTGTCCATGATCGTCGCGGTGCTCCTCGGTGTCCCGACGGGCGTCATCAGCGCCGTGCGCCAGGACACGACGCTCGACTACGTGCTGCGCGTGGTGAGCCTGGCGGGGCTCAGCATGCCGTCCTTCTGGCTCGGCATGGTCATCATCCTGACGCTGGTGGCCTGGATCGGGTGGATCCCGCCGATGACCTACGTCCCCCCCACCGAGAACTTCAAGCTCCACGCGATCCAGTTCGCGTTGCCCGCCATGGCGGTCGGCTACCGCTCGTCGGCGCTCATCATGCGCATCACGCGCTCGGCCCTGCTGGAAGTGATGCGAGAAGATTACATCAGGACGGCGCGCGCCAAGGGGCAGGGGGAACGGGTTGTGATCTGGAGCCACGCGCTCAAGAACGCGATCCTGCCCGTCGTGACCATCATCGGCATCGAATTCGCGTTCCTGATCGGCGGGCTCGTGGTCACCGAGACCGTCTTCAACCTGCCGGGCATCGCGCGCTTCCTCGTGCAGGCCATCCTGTGGCGCGACTACCCGATCGTGCAGACCCTCGTCATGTTCATCGCCATGGTCGTGATCTTCTCGAACCTCGCCGTGGACATGCTCTACGGCGTGCTCGACCCGCGGGTGCGCTATGGCAGCTAGCGGGGCGGCCGTGGCCGTCGCCGCGCCCGCAGCGCGACCCTCCCGCGACGGGATGTGGGTGATGCTCCTGCGCTTCTGCCGCAAGAAGCCTCTCGGCGCGGCCGGCGGCGTCATCATGCTGCTGATCGCGTTCGCCGCGATCTTCGCCAACGTGCTGCAGACCCACGATCCCATCGCCACCGACGCCGCCGTCACGCTGGCGCCGCCGAGCGCGGCGCACTGGCTCGGCACCGACCACCTGGGCCGTGACATCTACTCCCGCATCCTCCATGGGGCGCGCGTGTCTCTTTTGGTGGGCCTGGGCTCGACCCTCGTCGCCTCGGTGCTGGGCGGCGTCATCGGGCTCCTGTCGGGCTACGTCGGCGGCAAGACCGACCTCGTGGTCCAGCGCGTCATGGACATCCTCCAGGGGCTGCCGCTCCTCGTCCTGGCGCTCGTCATGGCTGCGGCGCTCGGGCCGTCCATCCCGAACGTGATCCTCGCGATCTCGATCCCGATCATGCCGCGCGCCGCCCGCGTCATCCGGTCGAGCGTGCTCTCGATCCGCGAGTTCCAATACGTGGAAGCCGCGCGCGCGCTGGGCCTCACCCATCTGCGCATCGCCTTCCGGCACATCATGCCCAACACCGTGGGGCCCTTCATCGTGCTGGGCACGGCCCAGCTCGGGAGCGCCATCCTGGTCGAGGCGGCCCTGTCCTTCCTGGGGCTCGGCGTCCCCGAGCCGTACCCCTCGTGGGGGCGGATGCTCTCCGTCTCGGCCGCCGAGTACGCCCAGAAGGCGCCGCACCTCGTGCTGTTCCCGGGCATCGCCATCAGCCTTGCGGTGTTCGGCGCGAATCTCCTGGGTGATGCCCTCCGCGACACCCTGGACCCGCGCCTTCGCGGCGCCTGACCCACGTCTTCGCTGAAGGAGGGAGACATGGCTTCGGATGAGCTGTGCTGGATGCCGGCCTCGGAGATGGCCGCCGCCATCCGGCGGAAGAAGGTCTCGCCGGTGGAGGTGATGAAAGCCGTGCTCGGGCGCATCGAGCGCCTGAACCCGACGCTCAACGCCTTCGTGACGCTGACAGCCGAGCAGGCGATGCGGGCCGCCCGCGCTGCCGAGCGCGCGCTCACGAAGCGGGGCGCCAGGCTCGGGCCGCTGCATGGTGTCCCATTCTCCACCAAGGACCTTGTCGTCACCAAGGGTATCCGGACGACCTTCGGCACGCGGCTCTACGCCGACAACGTGCCGACCGAGACGGCCCCGATGGTGGAGCGGCTGGCGGCGGCAGGCGCGATCCAGCTCGGCAAGACGAACACGCCCACGATGGGCTGGATCGGCGCCACGCACAATCTCCTCTTCGGCGCGACGCGCAACCCGTGGAACCTCGATCGCACCCCGGGCGGCTCGAGCGGGGGCGCCAGCGCCGCCGTCGCGGCCGGCATGGGGCCGCTCGCCATCGGCACGGACGGTGGAGGCTCCATCCGCATTCCGGCGTCGTTCGCCGGCATCTTCGGCCACAAGGCCTCCTTCGGCCGCATCCCCGTCTATCCCGCCAGCGGGGGCTGGAGCCTCTCGCACATCGGGCCGATGACCCGCACGGTGACGGATGCCGCGCTCATGATGAACGTCTGCGCGGGACCCGACCCGCGTGACCAGTTCTCGCTGCCCGCTGCGCCAGTCGACTACGTCAAGGCGCTCAAGGGCGGGATCAAGGGGCTCCGCGTGGCGTGGGTGCCCGACCCGGGCTACGCAAAGCTGGTGGATCCCGAAGTAGCGGCCGTCTGCGCGCGCGCGGCCAAGCGCTTCCGCGAGATGGGCTGCCGCGTCGAGGAGGTCGACCCCCGCTGGCCGTCGCCGCTCCCCGCGTGGAAGGCGATCTTCTGCGGCGGCGTCGCCGCGCGCCTGGCGCCCTACCTGCCTCAACGTCGCGCCGACATCGACCAGGGACTGGCGGCGCTCATCGACGAGACCCTCTCCTGGGGCCCCACGACCTACGTCCAGGCCTGGTTCGACCGGATGGCGTGGTGGGAGCACCCGCGCCGCCTCTTCGAGACCTACGACATCATGCTCACGCCCACGGTGGCCTGCCCCCCCTTCAAGATCGGCCTCGATAATCCAAGCGAGATCGCGGGGCGTCCGGCGGAGCCCTACGAGTGGATTCCGTTCACCTATCCCTTCAACATGACCGGCCAGCCCGCGTGCTCGGTGCCCGCCGGCTTCACCGCCGACAAGCTCCCGGTGGGACTCCAGATCGTCGGCCGTCGCTTCGACGACGCCACCGTCCTTCGAGCCGCGGCGGCCTTCGAAAAGGCGCAGCCCTGGCACCATCTCAAACCCCCAATCGACTGACTCCAAAGACCGACTGACTCCAAAGACCGACTGACTCCGAAGATCAGGAGACTCCGAGGGGGAGACGACATGACCGCTGACGACGTCAAACGCATCCTGGTGGTGGGAGCCGGGCAGATGGGCGCCCAGATCGCGATGCAGTCCGCGCTGCACGGCTACCAGATCACGCTCAACGACCTCAACATGGAGCTCCTGCAGAAGGGCATGGCCGGGAACCGCAAGCAGCTCGAGCGCCGCGTCCAGAAGGGGCAGATGACCAAGGACAAGATGGAAGAGGCCGTCGCCCGCGTCACGCTCGAGCCTGACCTCGAGAAGGCCGCCCGCGACGCGGATTTCGCCATCGAGGCCATCGTGGAGCGGCTCGAGCCCAAGAAGGACTGCTTCGCCAAACTCGACCGTCTCTGCCCGCCCCACACGATCCTCGCGACCAACTCGTCCACGCTCATGAACTCCCAAATCGCGCCCTCGACCAAGCGGCCCGAGAAGTGCGTTAACATGCACTACTTCTACCCGCCGCTGGTCATGAAGCTCGTCGAGGTGGTCAAGGGGCAGTGGACCAGCGAAGAGACCGTGGAGATCACGGCCGAGGTGACCCGGCGGAGCGGCCGGGAGCCGGTGATCCTGCGAAAAGAGCTGCCGGGCTTCCTCGTCAACCGCATTCTCCGCGCCCTGGTGCGCGAGGCCTACTACTGCCTCGAGCAGGGGGTGGCCAGCCACGCCGACATCGACAGAGCGGTAGAGCTCGGTCTCAACCACCCGCTCGGGCCCTTCAAGCTCGGCGACCTCTCGGGGCTCGACATCGGCTACAACGCCCGTCTCGAGACCTTTGCTGTGACCAAGAATGAAGCCGACCGGCCGCCCAAGGAGCTGGAGAAGCGCGTCAAGCGCGGCGACCTCGGGCGCAAGACCGGGCGCGGCTTCTACGACTACTCGACGGACCCGCCCAAGCCGATCCTGGACTGATACGCGTATCGCGCGGAAGACGTCCCCGAACCTGGACATTGACGTCTTGCGGGGTGTGAGACAGCCTGCGCGCCATGCGGGGGCGGCGCGCGCAGACGGGGCATTCGCTGGTCGACGTGCTGGTCGCGACGGCCATCATGGGTCTCGTCATGTCGGCCACTCTGGGCATGCTCCAGTCCGGCCTCGCCGCCTGGGGCTGGGGCGCAGGAAGGGTCGAGGCGCAGCAGGCCATACGCGCGGCCCTCGAGCGCATGGCTCACGAGCTCCGCGAGGCGGGCTATGACCCGACCGGTGCGGGGATCGAGGCCGTCCTCGTGGCCGAGCCCGCCCGGATCGTGTTTCAGCGCGACCTCAACGGCAACGGCCGGATCGACCCCACGCGCGAGCGCGTCACCTACCTGCTGCGCTCGGGAGAAACGACGCTCCGGCGGGACGCGGGAGGAGGCGCCCAGCCCCTGGCCGAGAGCGTGCGGCGCTTCACGCTCTCCTTCCTCGATAAGGACGGCGCGCCCACGGCTGATCCGGCGCGGATCGCTTCGGTCGGGATAGAGATCGAGGCGGGGCGTGCCGGGCCCGAGGCGACCATGGCGACGCTCGTCACCCTGAGAAACGGGCCGATCTGGTAGAGTTCGCCCATGCAGAGCTTCCGGTGGCACCCAGCGCTCGCGATGGCGCTCGTGGCGGCGGGCGTCGTGACGGCCTGCGAGACCGTGCCCTATACGGGCCGCTCGCAGCTCCAGTTCATGTCGCCCCAGCAGGAGAGCGAGTTGAGCGCCCAAGCCTACCAGCAGACCTTGGCCAAGACGAAGCTGTCCTCAGACGCCGCGGCGAGCGAGATGGTAACGCGGGTCGGCAGTCGCATCGCCGCGGTCACGGGCCACCCTGAATACAAGTGGGAATATCGGCTCATCCAGGACGACAAGCAGGTGAATGCCTTCGCCCTGCCCGGGGGCAAGGTGGCCGTCTACACCGGTATCCTGCCCATCACCCGCGACGAGAACGGCCTGGCAGCCGTCCTGGGCCACGAGATCGGCCACGTCATCGCGCGTCATGGCGGAGAGCGGGTCAGCCGGCAGATGCTGGTCAACGTCGGCCTCGAGACGACCATGGCGGCTCTCTCCCGGGGCAATCCCGCCACCGTCCAGGCCGTGGCTTCCCTCCTCGGTGCCGGGGCCACAGTCGGGGTTCTTCTCCCCTGGAACCGGGCCCAGGAGTCGGAAGCCGACCACCTGGGACTCATCCTGATGGCCAAGGCCGGCTATGACCCCCACGCCGCCATGGACCTCTGGGTCCGCATGGCCGCGGCCTCCCCGAAGTCCGGAAAGCCCCCTGAATTCCTCTCCACCCACCCCTCGGAGCCCACACGGATCCAGCAAATCGAGGTCTGGATGCCGGAGGCCATGCAGTACTACCACCCCCGCTGAGGCCCCACTTCTCCAAGATGCGGTAGCCCCGTCAGGGCCGGGCACCACCCGTCGCCCTGCGCTGATGACCCGGATATATCAAAGAAATCGGAGTTTTTTCTTGACACCCCCAAGCCCAGGATTTAGATTAGGCCGCTAAGTGGGATGAAATCCCATGAAGTGGTTTCACTGCTCGGCCCGGGGAGATTCTTTCCCCAACGAGAGGGGAGACGGTGTTTCGGGGACAGTTCAGTCACACGGTAGACCCGAAGGGGCGGCTCAGCATCCCGGCTGATTTCCGGGAAGTGCTGGCCGACGGCTTCGGTGACAAGTTGATGATTGCCCCGAACGGCAATGCGCTCGACGTCTACCCCGAACGGACGTGGAAGGAGCTCGAGAGCAAGGTCAGCGAGCTGCCGCTCCTCGATCCCGACCGGCGCAAGTTCCAGTACCTCTATCTCTCCGGCGGCAAGGCCGTGATGCTCGACCCGCAAGGGCGCATCCAGATCCCGCAGAACTATCGCGAGCGGGCCGGCCTGGTGAAGGACGTCGAGATCGTCAGCATGATGACGTACTTTGAGATCTGGGACAAAGAGCGGTGGGCGCACTTCCAGCGCGACAACGCCGGGCCGCTCGACGATCTCCGCGAGAGACTGGCGTCGAAGGGCGTCTAGGGATGGAGCGGGAGGCGGCCGCGCACCTCCCGGTGCTGGTGGACGAAGTGACGTTCCTCTTGCGCCCCCGACGCGGGGGCTGGGTGGTGGACGGGACGATCGGCATGGGCGGACACGCTGAACGGTTGTTGGAAGCCGGCGGAGAGAGCACCCGGGTGCTCGGGATCGACCGCGACCCCGAAGCGCTCGAGCGCGCGCGCCGCAGGCTCGCGCGCTTTGGCGACCGGGTGCGGCTCCGCCACGGGAGCTTTCGTGACGTGGGCGCGCACGCGGGCAAGGCCGGCGTCAGCCGGGCCGCGGCGATCCTGCTCGACCTCGGCCTGTCCTCCTACCAACTCGACGCCTCGGGGCGGGGATTCAGCTTCCAGAAGGACGAGCCGCTCGACATGCGCTTCGACCCCACTCGCGGCCGCACGGCGGCGGACCTGCTGGCGGACGCAACGGAGGTCGAGTTGGCCCGCATCCTCTTCGAGTACGGCGAGGAGCGCCACGCGCGGCGCATCGCGAAACGAATCGTCGAGCGGCGGCGGCGCTCCCCGCTGACGATCACCGCGGACCTGGTCGAGGCGGTCAAGGCCGGAGTGCCCCGCGCGGCCTGGTCGCGCCGCACGCATGTCGCCACCCGCACCTTCCAGGCGCTCCGCATGGCCGTGAACGAGGAGCCCGAGGCGCTCCTCCAGGCGCTGGACGAGGCGCCGGCTTTGCTCGAGCGGGGCGGCAGGCTGGGCGTCATCTCGTTCCACTCGGGCGAGGACCGCGCGGTCAAGCGCGCCTTCCGAGCGCTCGAAAAGGCGGGCTTCATCGAGCTCGAGCCGTCGCCGGTTACCGCGTCGGACGACGAGATCAGCGGCAACCCGCGGGCCCGGAGCGCCAAGCTCCGTGTGCTCGAGAGGCTGGAGGCGGCCTGATGTTCGAGCCGAGACGCTGCCCGCAGTTCGAGCTGAGCGGTGGCCATGGCCGCCGCGAGGCGAGAGCTGGGTTGATCCCGCAGGCGTGGCGGTTCGAGCCGAAGGGCGAAGCCGTGAGGCGAGGGCTGGGTGAGTCAGCGGGGAGGCGAGGGCTGAGATGAACACGGGTGGCCACGCGATGCCGATCCAGATGTCGCTGGGGCTCAGGGGAGCGTCTACGGCCGACCAGCAGGTGGCGCACTTCCACCGCGACAGCGACCGCCGGCGCCTGCGCGCCATGCTGGCGGGCGTCGCGGCCGCCGGCGTCGTTGTGGCGCTGGTGCTGGGGCTGGTCGGGCTCCGCATGCAGCAGGTGCGCCTGTCCTACCGGCTCGACACCCTGCGCACGACCAAGGCCGGCGCCGAGGAGTTGAACCGCCGGCTGCGCGTCGAGAAGGCGAGCCTCCAATCGCTGGCGCGCATCGAGCTCGAGGCGCGCTCACGGCTCGGCATGGTCGCTCCCACCCGGCAGCAGGTCCAATTGGCGCGCGAGTTTGCGGGCGCCGGCACGGCATCGACGGCGCTCGGAGAGCGCACCGCGGCGGCCGCTGTGCCGGTGCCTGAGAGGGTCCGCTAGCATGAAGCGAGGCGAGGCCGCTCCGCCCCCATGACGGTCCCCCGGAACCCGGGTCTGAGGAGCCGGACGCTGATCGTCGCAGCGTGCGTCGCCTGCGCCTTCCTCGGGATCCTCGGCCGGCTGACGTATCTCCAGGTCGTCAAGCACGACGAATACTCCCGGCTGGCCGAGAGCCAGCACGCCAAGACGGTTGCGCTCCGGCCCAAGCGCGGGCCGATCGTCGACCGCGGGGGCCAGGTGCTGGCGGAGTCCTCCAACGCCGAGTCGCTCTTCGCGCTGCCCCACCGTATCGACGACGCTCAGCGCTTAGCAGGCGAGCTCTCGCCCATCCTGGGCGATCCCGCGGCCGACATCGCCCGCCGCCTCGATCCGGCCAAGCGCTTCGTCTGGGTCAAGCGCAAGCTGTCTCCGCCCGTGGCGCAGGCCGTGCGCGACCTGAACGAGCCGGGGCTGGGATTCCTCCAAGAGAGCCTGCGCCTGTACCCGAGCCGCGAGCTGGGCGCCCACGTCATCGGCTTCGAGGGGCTCGACGGCAAGGGCCTGGGCGGTGTCGAGCAGGCATGGGACGCCCACCTGGCAGGGGCCGAAGGCCGTGCGCTCGTCGAGCGCGACGCCCTCGGCCGCGACGTCAGCGGCGCCCCCGTCATCCTCAAGGCGTCCGTGCCGGGGCAGGGCATCGCGCTCACCATCGACGCCACGCTCCAGTACCTGGCCGAGAAGGAGGTCGAGGCCGCCTGGCGCCGCACGCGCTCCAAGGTGGCGATGGCCGTCATGATGGATCCGCGCACGGGCGAGATCCTGGCTCTCGCGATCCGGCCCACGTTCAATCCGAACGCGTTCGGCGCGGCAACGGACGAGCAGCGGCGCAACCGCGCCCTCACCGACCCGTTCGAGCCGGGCTCGACCTTCAAGGTCATCATGGCCGCGGCCGCGCTCGAGGAAGGCGTCGTGCGCCCGACCGACCGCTTCTACGGCGAGAACGGCAAGATCAAGGTCGCCAGCGCGGTCATCTCCGACTGGAAGCCCTTCGGCTGGCTCACCTTCGCCGAGGTCCTGCAGAACTCCTCCAACGTGGGCTCGATCAAGGCGGGCATGCAGCTCGGCAAGGAGCGCTACTACAAGTACATCACCGGCTTCGGCTTCGGCCAGCCCGCGGGCCTCGGGCTGCCCGGCGAGAGCCGCGGCCAGCTGCGCCCGCCCCCGCAGTGGTCGGCGCTGTCGCTGGCGACGATGTCCATCGGCCAGGAGATCTCGGTGACGGCGGTGCAGATGGTCGCGGCTTTCGCCGCCATCGCCAACGGCGGGCGCCTCATGCAGCCGCAGATCGTGCGCGCGGTGCTCGACGGCCAGGGGCGCGAGGTGCGGGGCTTCGAGCCGAAGGCCGTCCGCCAGGTGATCTCGCCCGAGACCGCCCGCGAGCTCACGACCATCATGACGGCCGCCGTCCGCGAGGGCACGGGACACAACGCCGCCATCCCGGGCTACGAGGTCGCCGGCAAGACCGGCACGGCGCAGAAGATGGACCCGGCGACGCGCCGCTACTCTCACGCGCCGGGCGTGCTGTCCTTCGTGGGCTTCGCCCCGGCCGACGACCCGCGCCTGGCCATGATCGTGCTGCTCGACGAGCCCAAGAACGAGAAGTGGGGCAGCGAGGCCGCGGCGCCAATCTTCGCCGCCATCGGCCTCCAGGCGCTACGCCATATGAACGTCCCGCCGCGGGGCACCAGCCCTGTGCCGATCATGCGCGGCGATGTAGCGGGCGGCGGCGAAACGACGGCTGCGGCGGCACCCCTCAGGTTCGCGAGCCTCGACGACGGGTCGGGCGCCGCTCGTGTTATGCCCGCGCTAGAGGGCCGCTCGCTTCGCGGCGCCATGGCCGCGCTGGCCCCATACGATGTGGCGCTCGAGGTCGAGGGTCGCGGCGTCGTCGTCGCCCAATCTCCCGCGCCGGGGACGCCGATGACGGCCGGCATGACGTGCCGCCTGACATTGACCGGGCCGGCGGGGACCGGGCCGGCGGGGCCGCCGGGGCCGCCGGCCGCGAGTCGATGAGCGGAGACCCTGTGCCCGCCGCGACCCTGCTCGACGCCCTGGCTGACAAGACGGTGCTGGGACCGATCCCCGCCACGGTCAGCGGCGTCGCGTACGACTCGCGCACGGTGAAGCCCGGCGAGCTGTTCGTCGCCGTCCCTGGCCTCAGGCAGAACGGCCGACGCTATGTCGAGGACGCGCTCGCGCGCGGCGCGGCCGCCGTGGTCCTCGAAGGGCCGGACCTGCTCGAGGGCAGGGCGATCGGTCGCGTGCTGGTACCCTGCTCGCGCGAAGCGCTCGCCCGCCTGGCCGACGCCTACTTCGACCATCCCTCGGGCGCGCTGACCGTGATCGGCATCACGGGCACCAATGGCAAGACGACCACGTCCTATCTCGTCGATGCGCTCCTGACCGCCCGCGGGCAGCGGACCGGGCTCATCGGGACCGTCCAGTACCGGGTCGGGGCGGAGGTCATTTCGGCGGGCCTGACGACGCCGGAGGCCGTCGAGCTTCAGTCGCTGCTGCGCCGGATGGTCAACGCGGGAGTCACGGCCGTCGCCATGGAAGTCTCCTCCCATGCGCTCGCGCTCTCGCGCGTGGACGGCATCGACTTCGACATCGCGGTCTTCACCAACCTGACGCAGGACCACCTCGACTTCCACGCGACCATGGACGCGTACCGGGAAGCCAAGCGGCGCCTCTTCGCCCTGCTGGCCGCCGGGCTCAAGTCCGGACGCACCGCCGTGGTGAACGCCGACGACCCCTCGGGGGTCAGCATGGTCGCCGGCCTCCCGCTCCCGACGATCACCTACGGGATACGCGGGCGTGCCGACGTGCGCCCGGCGCGCTGGACCTCCGGCGCCGAGGGCATCCGCATGAGCGTGCGGACGCCGGCCGGCCACCTGGATATCGCCTCGCCGCTCGTGGGCGAGCACAACGTGATGAACCTGCTCGCGGCGGCCGGCGTCGGCGTGGCTCTCGGCATCGCGCCGGACGCCATCGGCCGCGCGCTGGGCTCCGTCGAGTCCGTTCCGGGCCGCTTCGAGCGCGTCGAGGCGGGACAGCCCTTCCTCGTCATCGTGGACTACGCCCACACGCCCGATGCCCTCGAGAGGACGCTCGAGACGGCCCAGAGGCTCCGCGGCCCCGGCGGGCGGCTCGCGGTGGTCTTCGGCTGCGGCGGCGATCGCGACCGCGGCAAGCGACCGCTCATGGGCGCCATCGCCTCGCGCCTCGCCGACCGCGTCTGGATCACCTCCGACAACCCGCGGAGCGAGCGGCCCGAGGCGATCATCGCCGACATCGTCGCGGGCATCCCTGCCACGAGCTCCACCAAGAGCTCCGGCGGTGCGGCGCTCGACCGGCATGAGACAATTCCGGACAGGAAGGCTGCCATCCAGAGCGCGCTTGCCTGGGCCCGCGCCGGCGACGTCGTCGTCATCGCTGGCAAGGGCCACGAGATCTACCAGGTTGTCGGTTCCGAGGTGCTCCCCTTCGACGATCGCGCCCAGGCGCGGGCCGCCCTCGCGGGGAGAACGACATAGGACCGCGCATGCCGGCATTCACCATCGAAGACATCGTCCGCGGCACCCGCGGCGCCCTCCTCGGAGGCGACCTCGGCATCGCCGTGGCCGGCATCTCCATCGACAGCCGGAGCCTGCGCGTCGGTGAGGTGTTCTTCGCCGTCCGCGGCGAGCGTCAGGACGGCCACGCCTTCCTGCGCGACGCCGTCGGGCGTGGCGCCGCCTGCCTCGTGATCCACTCGGTGCCCGACGATCTGCCGCCGGGCGTGCCCGTCGTGCTGGTGGACGAGACGACGAAGGCCCTCGGGCGGCTGGGCGCATGGCACCGCCAGCGGTTCACGATTCCGGTCGCGGCGGTGACGGGCTCGAACGGCAAGACCACGACCAAGGAGATGATGGCGGCGGTGCTGGTCTCGCTCGGGCCCGTGCTCAAGCCCGAGTCGAGCTTCAACAACCAGTGGGGACTGCCGCTCACGCTCGTCAAGCTCACTGCCGAGCACCGCGCGGCCGCGCTCGAGCTCGGCACGAACCGGCCGGGCGAGATCGCCGCGCTCGCCGAGATCGCGCGGCCCACCATCGCCGCCGTCACCACGGTGTCGTCCGCGCACACCGAGTTCCTCGGATCCCTCGACGACGTGCAGCGGGAGAAGAGCGCCCTGGTCCGGGCCATTCCCGCCGACGGCGCCGTTGTGCTGAACGCCGACGATCCCCGCGTCCTTGCCATGGCCGCGGTGAGTCCGGCGCGGGTCTGGACCTTCAGCGCGCGGGACGCGGCGGACATCCGCGCGGCGGGGGAGATCAGCGAGACCCCGGACGGCGTCGGCTTCACCCTCGAGACGTCCGAGGGGCGCCGGGCCGTGCGGCTGCGTTTCGCCGGACGGCACAACGTCACGAACGCGCTCGCGGCGGCCGGCGTGGGCGCCGCGCTCGGCCTGCCGCTCGAGCGGATCGCCCAGGGCCTCGAGGCGGCGCGCCCGGCCAAGGGGCGCTGCGTGTGGCGGCGCTGCGGCGCGCTGCGCATCCTCGACGATACCTACAACGCCAATCCGGTGTCGGTGCGCGCCGCGCTCGACACCCTCGGGGCATCCGGCGGCGGCGCGCGCCGGGTCGTGGTGCTGGGCGACATGCTCGAGCTCGGTCCCATCGCGGAGGCGGAGCACAGGGCGATGGGTCGCGCCGTCGCCGCGTCGGGAGCGGCGGAGTTCGTCGGGCTGGGCCGCGCCGCCAGGCTGGCCGTCGAGGCGGCGCGTGAGGCGGGGCTGGCCGAGAGCCACCACGCCGAGACCTTCGAGGACACCGTGGCGCATCTCCTCAAGCGCCTGGCCCCCGGGGACGCCGTGCTGGTCAAGGGTTCGCGCGGCATGCGCATGGAGCGCGTCGTGGACGCGCTCATCGCCCGCTTCGGGGGGGAGGATGGCTGATGCTCTACGACCTCCTCGTGCCGCTGGCCAGGGACAGCATCGTCTTCAACGTCTTCCGGTACATCACGTTCCGGGCCGCGATGGCGACGGTGACGGCGATCGTGATCTCCTTCGTGCTGGGCCCCTGGCTGATCGGGCGGCTGCGGGCGCTGCAAGACGGCGGCGAGACGATCCGCGAGGACACGCCGGAGCGCCACCGCGAGAAGGCCGGGACGCCCTCGATGGGCGGCTTCATCATCCTGGCGGCGCTGCTCATGTCGACGCTCCTGTGGACCAATCTCCACAACCGCTACGTCTGGGTGCTGATCCTGGCGACATCGGGCTTCGCCCTCATCGGCTTCCTCGACGACTGGAGAAAGCTCCGCACCAGGAAGGGCATCTCCGCCAAGGAGAAGTTCGGCGCGCAGATCCTGCTGGCCGGGTCGCTCATGGCGTGGCTCTATCTGTGGCCGCCCGACGGCTTTTCCACGGCGCTCTCCATCCCCTTCTTCAAGGGGTGGCTGGTGACCCTCGGCTGGCTCTGGGTGCCCTTCGCGCTGCTGGTGATCGTAGGCGCCTCGAACGCGGTCAACCTGACGGACGGCCTCGACGGCTTGGCGATCGGGCCCATCGTGATGGCGGGCGGCGCCTTCGCGATCATCGCGTATCTCTCCGGCAACTTCAGGCTGGCGGAGTACCTGCGGATCCTGAACGTCAAGGGCATCGGCGAGCTGACCATCTTCTGCGCGGCGCTGGTGGGCGCGGCGCTGGGCTTCCTCTGGTTCAACACCTACCCGGCCCAGGTCTTCATGGGAGACGTGGGCTCGTTGGCGCTGGGCGGAGCGATCGGGACGCTCGCCGTGCTGACGAAGTCGGAGCTCCTGCTGCCGCTCATCGGCGGGATCTACGTGGTCGAGGCCGTGTCCGTCATCATCCAGGTCGGCTACTTCAAGGCGACGGGCAAGCGCTTCTTCCGCATGGCG
>JAUSJX010000063.1 GCA_030647435.1 Candidatus Rokuibacteriota bacterium | reverse complement strand
GCCCGCGCAGCCGGCACGGCAGCGGTATGGCATTGGCGTTCTGCCCATAGGTGCGCAGCTCCACCTTCTGGAAGAACAGGCTGAGGATGTCCGTCATCATGTCCTTCGAATAGTGCCGCGCCATCTAGCCTTCGGCCCGCGCCCATAGGCTCTCGTCGACCGTGCGGTTGCGCCAGAGTCCTAAGAGGTGGACGCGCGCCAACACCGTAAAGGCGCTCTTCCCATCGAGATGGTAGACCATGAGGCGCTCTTCGCCGTCCGGCATCAGCACACAATTGATCTCACGCAGGATCACGGCCGTTTGCAAAGTGTGGTGTATCACTCCACAGGGCCAGACGAAGTCAAACGTCGCCTTGGGAAAGCGATCTCGCGTGCGTTCATCTGGAGTAACTCTGCGTCGACTCCCTTTAGCTCCAGCCGGCGGCGCGTCGCGTTCCATTCGGGCAAGCGCCGGAGCTTGACCCGGAGAAAGGCGGCCTGCAACTCGTCGAGCCGGCTCGAGTGCCCCAGCTCCAGGTGCTCGTACTTCCGGAGCGAGCCGTGGTCCCGGAGCCGTCTCACCCGCTCGGCCACGTCCTCGCGCGCGGTGAGCACCATGCCCCCGTCGCCGCATGCCCCGAGGTTCTTGGTCGGGTAGAACGACAGGCATGCGGCATCGCCCCAGGCCCCCACGCCCCGGCCGTCGTAGGTCGCGCCCACGGCCTGGGCAGCATCGGCGACCACCGCGATCCCTCGTGCCGAGGCGATGGCGGTGAGGGCGTCCATGGCGGCGGGCTGGCCGTAGAGGTGCACCGCCACGATGGCGCGCGTCTGCGGCGTCACGGCCCGCGCCACCAGCGCGGGATCGAGGTTGTACGTGACCGGGTCGATATCGACGAAGACGGGCCGGGCGCCCACCATCAGCACGGCGCTGGCGGAGGCCACGAACGAGAACGACGACGTGACGACCTCGTCGCCGGGCTTGACGCCCACCGCCTTGAGGGCAAGCACGAGCGCGTCGGTGCCGGAGTTGACGCCGATGCCGTGACGGGTGCCGCAAAGCGCGGCCAGCTCGGCCTCGAGCGCTCCTACCTCGGGCCCGAGGATGAACCGGCAGGAGGCCAGCACCCGCTCGGCCGCCGCCACCAGCTCGGCCCGGAGCGCCCCGTGCTGCCGCGCGAGATCGATCTGCGGGATCAGAAGCCGAGCCCCCCCGCCGACGTGCTCGCCTGCCCCATGCCCAGGAGGTTGACGGAGAATCGGAACTCGCTGTCCTGGCCGTAGCGGTAGACGTACTCGGTCGTGATCGCCCAGCAGTCGAAGTGGATGTCGAACCCCCCGCGGGCCTCCGTCGCCCGGCCGGCCGTAACGTCCCAGGCACTGCTCACCTTCACGTCCACGAATCGCGACAGCCGCGCCGTCCCGCCCGCCTGTAGAAAGCGAAAGCCCTGCTGCTCGTTGAAGCGCGGCCCCACGTTCGCGGAGAAGTCGCGGAAGACCGCGGTAATGTCCGCGTTGGCGTCCCGGAGCCCCAAGTCGTAGACATTGTACCGGGCATCCGCGCTGAAGCGGAGGTGCTCATTCGGCTGGGCTATGGCCTCGGCCACGAGGTCCTTGAACTGCGTCCCGACCGGGAGGAAGTTGAAGGTCTGGCTGACCGTCATCCGCGCCAGCTCCCAGCGCACCGGCAGCTCGTTGGGCCCCGACGTGGTCCGCGCGTTGAGACGGTTCGTCAGCGAGTACGTCACCTCGTTGGCCTTGTTGACGGCGTCGATGCCCGTCCGCGCCTCGTAGCCCGGGTCGATGCGGCTCGTCGGGCCCCCGCCCGGCTCCCACTGCGGGTTGGCCTTCTGGTTGAGGCCGCGGATCTCGATGAAGTTGGCGCGCGGCTCGATGACGTGCTCGAGCGCGGCGATGCTGCCGGTGCCGTCGAGGCTGTAGACGCGCGAGGCCCGCGCCTCGACGAGCAGGCCGCCCTCGATCTGCTGCCGCAGTCGGTCGGTGTTCTTGGTCGACTCGATGGTCACCGGGTTCGCCGAGACCGGCCCGAGGGAGACCCCCTGTCCCACCACCTCTCGGTTATAGAAGGTCAGGCGGCCGCCGGCGTAGGGCGTCACGGTGAAGAACCCCGCGACCGACACGGGCAGGTAGAGGCGCGGGTGGAAGTCGGCTCGGACTCCGGCGGAGCCGACCTCGCGGACGAAGTTGACGAAGGACGCCTGCCCCTCGTAGAGCAGGCCCGGCACCCCGGGCAGGGGCTGGCGCAGGCTCGTCAGCTTGATCTCCGGCGCCCGTTGGAGCTCGACCGCGCGGGTCTGCGTCAGGTCCTGGTACCAGTAGACGCGACCGACCAGGTTGAACGTGTTCCAGCGCTGGGTGACGAAGGCGCTCGTCTCGGCGATCTGCCGGACCCGGTCCGCGGTCGTCAAGGCGTAGGTCTTATAGATGTTGTCGTCGGACGTGACGTTGGAGTCGAGCTTGAAGGACAGACTCGGCGTCGCCTGCCAGACGTGCTGGAACTTGACGTAGCCGCGGTTCTCGGGCAGCCCTGCCGACTGCGCCGAGTTGAGGAAGCTCTCGTTGAATCCGAACGCCGTCAGCTGGCCGCGCGTGTCCCGAGAGAGGATGTAGCGGTAGTCGAGGTCGGCTCCTATCCCCCGCTTGGTGTACACATCGAGGGCAAAGGTCAGGTCCTGGCTGTCGTTGATGGCCCAGTAGTACGGCGTCCGCGCGAGGAAGCCGTAGCGGGAGTTGGAGCCGAACTCGGGGAAGAGGAACCCCGACTTCCGCTCGCGCCCGATGGATGCGGCGAAGAACGGCACCCATGGAATGACCGGGAAGCCCTTGACGAGGAACGAGGTGTCGGTGCCGCTGATCATATCTTCGAGGTCGGCTTGGGCCGAGCCAAGGCGGAAGGACCAGGCGGGGTTGTCACCCTCGCACGTGGTGAAGATACCCTGCCGGACGCTGTAGACGCTTTCGCCCAGCCGGTCCATCCGGTCCGCGGAAAGGCGATAGTAGGGCGGCACGAAGGTCGAGCCCTTGTAGACCACGCCCGTGCCGGTATTGAGGTTGAAATCGATGCGCTCCCCGACGAGCCGGTCCTGGCCGTCGAAGAACACCGCCTTGCCCTGAGCGACGGCCTCGCCGGTGGCACGGTTCAGCTCCACGCGGTCGGCGACGAGCCGGCTTCCTCCGCGGGTGATCTCGACATTGCCGGTGGCCAGCAAGAGATCGGAGTCGCCGCCAATCTGCTGCATGCGGTCGGCGACGATATTGGTCTCACCCCCCGGGCCGCTTAGGGACAAGGGAGACTGCTGCGCCAGGGCCGGCCCGGGACCAGCGAGACCCCAGAGGGCCACGGCGAGGACCGCGGCCCAGCCTCGAGGGGTCAGGCGGCCGCGCGGACAGAGGTCGAGCGCAGATTTCAGGAGCACAGACCCATATGGTATCAGCCACGCCGTAGGGCTTGGCTAAAAATATCTGTATTTTCAGTGGCTTGGGCGAGGATCTCGCCTATGAGATAGAGCGAGCCCGCCACACAAACCGTAGGGGTCTGATCCTCCGAGAGGGCCATCTGTAGGGCCTCGGTCGGAGTAGCCGCCGTATCTACTCTTGTAGTCCCGCCGCCGACGAGGGAGCGCGCCAGCTCAGCGAGCGAGGCCGGGGAGGAGGCCCGCGGGTGGTTGGCGGCTGTGCAGATGACCCGCTCGGCCAGCGGCAGGAGCGCGCCCAGGATGCCGGTCCGGTCCTTGTCCTCCGAGGTGCCGACGACGAAGGTGACGCGCCTGCCGGGGAAGTACGCCTCGAGCGAAGCCGCGAGCGCCCGGGCGCCGGCCGGGTTGTGCGCTCCGTCCACGATGACGGGCGGGTCGCGGCGGATCAGCTGGAAGCGCCCGGGCCAGCGCGCCCGGCCGAGGCCTGCGCGGATCGCCGCGTCGCCGGCGCCGAGGGCGCGGGCGGCCGCCGCCGCCAGGAGCGCGTTGCCGGGTTGGAAGACGCCCAGGAGTCCGCAGCGCACGTCGTCCAGACGCCATCCGGGCCCTTCGAGATCGAGCCACTGGCCGTCCAGTGACGCGCTTCGCACCCGCACGCGGAGATCGCGCCCCTCGACGAGGAGCGGCACGCCGACCAGGGCTGCCTGGCGGGCGAGGACGGCCTCGACGGCAGGCTCCTGCCCGGCCGAAAGTGCGACCCCGCTCCTGATGATGGCCGCCTTCTCGCCGGCGATGGCCTCGAGCGTATCGCCCAGATACGCCTGGTGGTCGTAGTCGATGCGCGTGATCACCTCGACGGCGGGACGGCCGACGGAGGTCGAGTCGAGCCGGCCGCCGAGACCCGTTTCGAGCACCGCCACCTCGACGCCGTCGCTCGCGAAGTGGTCGAGCGCGAGCGCGGTCAGGGCCTCGAACATGGTCGCGTCGAGCCTTGCCAGGAGCGTGCCGAGCGCCTCCACGCCGTCGGCCAAAACGGCCTCGTCGATCGGGCGGCCGTCCACACGGATGCGCTCGCGCAGGTCCAGCAGGTGGGGCGAGGTGTAGAGGCCGACGCGGCGGCCGGCGGCCTGCAGGATGGCCGCGAGCATCGCGGCGACGGAGCCCTTGCCGTTGGTGCCCGCCACCTGCACCAGCGTCATCGCGCGCTCCGGGCTGCCCACCGCTCCAAGGAGCGCCTCGATGCGCTCGAGGCCGGGGCGCATGCCGGCCATCTCGCCGCCCCGCAGCCCGGCAATGCGGGCCACGGCCTCGCGATACGTCATGGGACCGGCAGCGACCGGCCCGCGAAGAAGCCGAAGATGTGGCGGAGGGTCTCGCGGATCTCGCGCCGCTCCACCACGAGATCGAGCTGGCCGTGCTCGAGCAGGAACTCCGAGCGTTGGAAGCCCTCGGGCAGGGGCTGGCGGATGGTCTCGGCGATCACTCGCGGCCCGGCGAATCCGATGAGAGCGCGCGGCTCGGCAAGGATGAGATCGCCCAGCATGGCGAAGCTGGCCGTGACGCCGCCCGTGGTCGGGTCGGTGAGGAGCGAGATGTAGGGCAGGCGCTCGTCGGCCAGCCGCTTGAGCGCCGCGGCGGTCTTGGCCATCTGCATGAGCGAGAGGATGCCCTCCTGCATGCGCGCCCCGCCGGACGCCGACACGATCAGCAGCGGCAGCCGCTTCTGGATCGCGAGCTCGATGGCCCGCGCGAGCTTCTCGCCCACCACCGAGGCCATGCTGCCTCCGAGAAAGCCGAACTCGAAGACGGCGAGGACGACCGGGTGCCCCCCGATGCGCGCGACGCCCGTCAGCACCGCCTCCTCGAGACCGGTCTTGCTGCGGGCGGCCTTGACGCGGTCCGTGTACCGCTTGGTGTCCTTGAAGCCGAGCGGGTCCTTGGAGCGCAGCCCCGCCTCGCGCTCCTCGAAGGAGCCCTCGTCCACGATCGAGGCGATGCGCTCGCGCGCGTTGATGCGGAAGGGGTAGCGGCACTTGGGGCAGACGCGGCCGGCGCGGTCGACCTCTGCGCGGTAGACGATCTCCTTGCAGGAGTCGCACTTGACCCAGAGGCCCTCAGCGATGTTGACCTTCTTGGGCCTGTCCTCCCCTTCCCCCTTCCCCTTCCAGAACCAGGCGGCCATGCTCAGGCCCTCGACTCTTCGCCTGCGGGCCTGAGCGGCTCCTTGAGCGACGCGATGAAATCACCGATCTTCGTCACGAGGTCGGCCTGGCCCGCGTGCTTCTCGATGAGCTGGACGATGGCCGAGCCGACGATGACACCGTCGGCCGCCTGTCCCACGGCCGCGACCTGGGCTGGAGTCCCGATGCCGAAGCCGACGCAGATCGGCTTCGTGGTGATCCCGCGCAGCGTGCGCAGGTGCTGCGCCAGCTCCACCGGCAGCTCGGCGCGGGCGCCCGTCACACCCGTCAGCGAGACCATGTAGAGAAAACCGCTACTGGCCCGCGCGATCTTCCGCATCCGGTCGGGAGTGGAGGTCGGCGCGACGAGGTGGATCAGGTCGAGCCCGGCGGCGTGCGCCTCGCCGCGCAGGGGCCCGGATTCCTCGGGCGGCAGGTCCGCGACGATGACGCCGTCCACGCCGCTCTCCACGGCCGTCCCGCAGAAGGCCTTGAGCCCGAAGGCCAGGAGCGGGTTGTAGTACGTGAGGAAGACCAGCGGCACGGTGGTCTCGCCGCGCAGCTCGCGCGCGAGCTCGAGCACGCGGAGCAGCGTCACCCCGGCGTGGAGCGCCCGCTGGGTCGCGCGCTGGATGACGGGGCCGTCGGCCAGCGGGTCCGAGAACGGCACGCCCAGCTCGACGATGTCCGCTCCGCGCCGCGCGGCCTCGACCACCAGCCGGCGCGTGAGCGCCAGCGACGGATCGCCCGCGGTGAAGTAGGGAACAAGCGCCCGCTCGCCGCGCTCTCGAAGCGCCGCGAACGTCGCCGCCAGGCGCCCGGCCGCCGTCATCGCCGGCCTCCGGCCGCCGCGGCCGCGGCGCCGTGCCCGTCGGCACCCGCGAGCGCCGTTTCCACCGTATGGACGTCCTTGTCGCCCCGGCCGGACAGCCCGACCACGATGCTCTGGCTCTTCTTCATGGCGGCGGCGGCGTGCATGGCCCAGGCAACCGCGTGCGCGGACTCGAGCGCAGGCATGATGCCCTCGAGCCGCGTCAGGGCCCCGAAGGCGTCGAGGGCCTCGGCGTCGGTCGCCGACTCGTACTGGAAGCGCCCCATCTCCTTGTAGTAGGCGTGCTCGGGCCCGGAGCCCGGGTAGTCGAGTCCCGCGGAGATCGAGTGAGCTTCGGCGATCTGCCCGTCGTCGTTCTGGAGCACGTAGCTCATGCTGCCGTGCAGAACGCCGACCGCTCCCGCGCCGAGCGAGGCGCCGTGCCGGCCGGTGGAGACGCCGTGGCCGCCGGGCTCGACACCCACGATCCTGACGCGCGTGTCCTTGATGAAGGGCCAGAAGAGACCGATGGCGTTGGAGCCGCCGCCCACGCAGGCGACCAAGAGGTCGGGCAGCCTCCCCGTGATCTTGCGCGACTGGGCCCTCGCCTCCTCGCCGATGACGCGGTGGAAGTTGCGGACCATCATGGGGTACGGGTGCGGGCCCAGCGCTGATCCGAGGAGGTAGTAGGTGCTCCGCACGTTGGTGACCCAGTCCCGCAGGGCCTCGTTGACGGCATCCTTGAGCGTCTTCGAGCCGCTCTCGACGGGGATGACCGCGGCGCCCAGGAGCTTCATCCGGAAGACGTTGAGCGCCTGGCGCGCGATGTCCACGCTGCCCATGTACACCTGGCACTCGAGCCCCAAGAGCGCCGCCGCGGTCGCCGACGCGACGCCGTGCTGGCCCGCGCCTGTCTCCGCGATGATCCGCCGCTTGCCCATGCGCTCGGCCAGGAGCGCCTGGCCCAGCACGTTGTTGATCTTGTGCGCGCCCGTGTGGCAGAGGTCTTCTCGCTTGAGAAAGATTTTGGCCCCGCCGCAGTGCTCAGTGAGCCGCTCGGCGAAGTACAGAGGGGTCGGGCGGCCGGCGTAGCTCGTCAGGAGCCCTCTCAGGCGGCCGGTGAAGCGCTTGTCCCGCATCGCCGCCCGGTAGGCCTTCTCGAGCTCGACAAGCGGCGCCATCAGCGTCTCGGGGACGAAGCGCCCGCCGAAGCGACCGAAGTGTCCGGCGGCGTCGGGGAGCGATCCGGGGTCGGGAAGGCGGGAGGTCATGCCGATCGAGCCGCAGCGACGAAGCGTCGCACCTTGTCGGGGTCCTTGGTGCCGGGACTCGCCTCCACCCCCGAGTTCACGTCTACAGCATAGGGCTTCACGATGCCGATGGCCCGGACCACGTTCTCCGGCGTGAGCCCGCCCGAGAGAATGACTCTCGGTCTCGGCCGGTCGCGGTAGGTGAGAACGATGCGGGCGGCATGGCGCCACTCCAGGGGCTCGCGGGCCTCGCCCTCGCTCCATCGGACCGCCGTGTCGAGCAGCACCGCGGCGGCGACCTTGCTGTAGGACAGCACCTGGAACCCCTCGGTGGCCCGGTACTCCGGCAGGCCCTCGATCGTCGACACCGCCGGCAGCTTGATGGTCTTGATCACCGGCAGGTCGTAGCCGGCGAGGTCCTCGGGTTTCTCCTCGCCATGGAATTGCAGCGCTCCCAGTCCCGCCTCCGCGGCCACCGCCTTGACATGGCCAGGGGCGTGATCCCAGAAGATGCCGACCGTCGTGACGAATGGCGGCAGCTGGGCGATGATCGATGCGGCTGCCGCAGGCTCCACGTACCGCGGCGTCTTCTCCACGAAGATGAAGCCGAGAGCGTCCGCGCCGGCGTCGACAGCACAGCGCGCGTCCTCGATATTGGTGATCCCGCAGATTTTGACCCTGATCAACTCAGCACTCCCCTCACCGGGGATCCACTCAGCTCTCGCCTCATGGCTTCGCCCTTTGGCTCGAACTGCCACGGCCACCGTCCTGGAGCGTGAGCTCCCGCACCTTGGCCGCCACGTCCGCGGCCCGCACGAGACCTTCGCCGACGAGGACGGCGTGCGCCCCCGCCCGGACGAGCCGCTCGACGTCGTCCCGCGTGAAGATGCCGCTCTCGCTCACCGCCGTATGCGCGGGCGGGATCCGCGGCAGCAGCGCGAGCGAGGCCTCGAGGTTCGTCTCGAGCGTCTGGAGGTCGCGGTTGTTGACGCCGATGACGGGCGCGCCGAGCGCCACGGCCCTGTCGAGCTCCGCGGCCGTGTGCGCCTCGACGAGGGTGGCCAGGCCGATGCCCTTGGCGGCGTGGTGGAGGTCGCGGAGGCGCGCGTCGTCAAGAGCCGCGACGATCAGCAGCACCGCATCGGCGCCCGCGGCGCGCGATTCCCAGAGCTGGTACTCGTCGAGGATGAACTCCTTGCGGAGAAGGGGAAGGTCCACGGTCGCGCGCACGGCGACGAGGTCACCGAGAGCGCCGCGGAAGTACTTCTCGTCGGTGAGGACGGAGATCGCCGCCGCGCCCGCGCGCGCGTAGACCCGCGCCTGGGCCACGGGATCGAGGGCGGCGTTCAGCGTGCCCCTGGAGGGAGAGGCCTTCTTCACCTCGGCGATGAGCCGGACGCCGCCCATGGAAGGCGGCCTGAGCGCGGCCTCGAACTCTCGCGCGGGGCCGAGCCCGCGGCAGAGCGCCTCTAGCCCCGCCTGCGGCTTTGCCCCGCGAAGCCGCCGGAGCTCCTCCCGCTTGTGCGCGAGAATCTCGTCGAGCGCGCCCATCCCATGACCTAATAGTCGCCGCGCAGCCCGTGCTCGCGCGCCGGGGCGAGATCGATGCGCGCCATCTGCTCGAGCACGTGCTCGCGCAGCGTCCGCGGCGGCGGGAGGTCGCGCACGATCGTCCCCCTCGCGATCAGCGGTTTGAGCAGCGCCTCCGCCGGTCGGCCCTCGGCGTCCACCGGCGCCGGCTTTGCGGCGGACAGCACCACGTTCGTCACCATGCCGGGCAGGCGCCAGACCTGCTTGGCCCCGGAGCGCTTGCCGCGCTTGGCCATGGGCCGGCCCTCGATCTCCATGATGTCGAGCGCGAAGGAGAGGACGGGAGCGTTCGCGATGGAGGTGCCGACGCCGTATCCGTCTACGAGGGGGTTGAGCTTGAGGATCTCGTACTCGTCGATGCCGCCCGAGGCGAAAATCTTCACGTGCTCGAAGCCTCGGATGTCGAGCTCCCAGCGGACCTCCTCGAGGATGCGGAAGAAGTCGCCGCGGCGGGACGAGGGCGTGTCGAGCCGCACGGCGTACAGGTCCTTGCCGAGCGCCTCGGCGACGCGAATCGCCTCGAACTTCTCGTCCTGGAGGGTGTCGATGAGGGCGACCCGCCTGACCTTCGGATCGATGACCTCGTGGAAGGCCTTCAAGGCCGCGACCGTGTCACCAAACATCAGCACGAGGGCGTGCGGGATGGTGCCGGTGGGGTCGGCGTCGATCAGCTCGGCGGCCTTGGTGACGGCGACGCCGTCGCAGCCGCCGACGAAAGCGTTGCGCTCGATCATCGGCGCGAGCGCGGGGTGCATCCGCCGCGCCCCGAACGAGATGACCGCGCGGTCGCCCGCAGCGCGCTTGCAGCGGGCGGCCTTGGTCGCAATGCCCGAGGCCTGGCAGAGCAGGCCCAGCAGCGCCGTCTCGTACTCCGCCCACTCGACGTAGGTGCCCTCGATGACCAGCACCGGCTCGTGGGGACCGAAGATCGTCCCCTCGTCCATGGCCCACGCGTCCACCGGCAGCCCTTCCAGGAGCGCCGCCGCCTCCTCGATGCCGGCCAGGATGCCGAAGTTCCAGTCGGCCTGGGGGAAGCTCTTGAGTCGGATCTCTGCCTTGACGCGCTTGGTGAGGCCCTTGGCCTTGAGGATCTGTATGGTCCGCTGGAAGTAGACGTCCGACACCTGGCCCGCTTTGATCTCGGGCTCGGACGCGATGTGGAAGGCACGCTTCGGCTGGTTCGCCATGCTGGTAGAGGGCGAGTAGCGCTGGCCCTCAAGTGGGCGGATTGTCCCAGAAACGCTCCGTGAAGTCAAACGACTGCGGCTCCCTACCGCAGCCGCAAGTCCCTGCCCTACAAGGACTTCCGGCTAGAGGTCGAGGCTCTTGAGGTAGGCGCGGAAGGCGTCGGCCAGATCGGGCCGCGAGAGCGCGATCTCGACCGTGGCCTTGAGGAAGCCCAGCTTTTCTCCCGTGTCGTAGCGGCGCCCCTCGAACTCGACGGCATAGATGGGCCGGTGGCCGCGAAGGGTCCTGAGTCCATTGGTCAGCTGGATTTCGCCGCGGGAGTCGGGCGGGGTCTCGGCTAGGATCGGGAAGATATCGGGCGTGAGCACGTAGCGGCCGATGATGGCCAGGTCGGACGGCGCGTCCTTGGGATCCGGCTTCTCGACCAGGTCCAGCACCTCGAACACGTTGCCGCCGAGCCCGCGGGGCACGATGACGCCGTAGCGGCCGATCTCCTCCTTGGGGATGCGCATCACGGCGAGTACCGGGCCGTTGTGCCGCTCGAAGACGTCGAGCAGCTGCCGCATGCACGGCACTCGCGAGACGATGATGTCGTCGCCCAGGAAGACGCCGAAGGGCTCCCCGCCGACGAGCGGCCGGGCGCAGAGGATGGCGTGGCCGAGGCCGAGCGGCTCCTTCTGGCGGACGTAGGAGACCGAGGCCATCTCCGAGATGGTCTTGATCTGGGCCAGCTCCTCGAGCTTGCCGCGATCCTGCAGGTAGTACTCGAGCTCGAAGGCCGCGTCGAAGTGGTCCTCGATGGCGCGCTTGTTGCGGCCCGTAACGAGGATGATCTCGTCGAGCCCCGAGGCGACCGCCTCCTCCACGACGTACTGGATCGTGGGCTTGTCGACGAGCGGCAGCATCTCCTTCGGCTGGGCCTTCGTCGCCGGCAGGAAGCGCGTGCCCAGCCCCGCGGCGGGGAAGACGGCCTTGCGAACGCGGCTCATGCGGGGTCGGGCCTCTCCCCGGTCATCCGCACCTGGATCTTGAGCTTCTTGACCCGGTACCAGAGACTGCGCTCGGTGATGCCGAGGATCTTGGCGGCCCGGGCCTGGACGCCCTGGGCCTTCTGCAAGGCGTCCAGGATGGCGCGCCGCTCCCAGTCCTCGAGCGCCTCGTCGAGCGATCCGGTCACGGCGGGCGACGCCTCGCCCGCCGCCGCGGCCTTGGCGCCGCGCTGGACGGCCGGGGGCAGATGCTCGGGTAGGATGACGCCGTCCGAGAGGACCATGGCGCCCTCGAGCACGTGCTGGAGCTCGCGGATGTTACCCGGCCACGGGTAGGTCCAGAGGCAGCGGAGCGCCTCGGTGGACACGGTGGCGGGCTGCCGCCACAGTCGCTGCGCAGCCCGCTCGAGGAGATGCGTCACGAGGAGCGGCAGGTCGTCGATGCGCTCGCGCAGCGGCGGCATCACGAGACGCACGCCCTGCAGCCGGTAGAAGAGATCGGAGCGGAACCGGCCTTCCGCCGCCATCGCCTCGAGGTCCTGGTGCGTCGCGGCGATGACGCGCACGTCCGCCCCGATCGAGCGCGTGCCCCCCACCCGCTCGAACTGCCGCTCCTGCAGCACGCGCAGGATCTTGGCCTGCATCGCCACCGGCATGTCGCCGATCTCGTCGAGGAAGAGCGTCCCCTCGCGCGCCAGCTCGAAGCGCCCGGGGCGCGCGCGGATGGCTCCCGTGAAGGCGCCGCGCTCGTGGCCGAAGAGCTCGGACTCCAGCAGCCCCTCGGGGATGGCGGCGCAGTTGACCGGGATGAAGGGCCCATCCTTGCGCGAGCTCAGGCGGTGGATCGCGCGGGCCATCAGCTCCTTGCCCGTGCCGCTCTCGCCGTGGATCAGGATGGTGAGATCGGTGGGCGCGGCGCGCTGGGCCATGTCGATGACGCGCTTGAGGGGTTCGCTCTTGCCGATGAGATCCTCGAAGCCCCCAGCCGACTGGCCCTCGCGCAGCACCTTGACCTGCTGCTGGAGCCGCCGCCGGTCCAGCGCCCGCGCGACGACGACCTGGAACTCGGCCATCTTGAGCGGCTTGGTGAAGAAGTCGTAGGCCCCCCGGTTGATGGCGTTCATCGCGATCTGCCGGGTGCCGTGGGCGGTCATCACGATGATGGGCGTCTCGGGCGCCAGGTCGCGACAGCGCGGAATCGCGTCGAGGCCGTCCATGTCGGGCAGCCGGACATCCAGCAGGATCAGGTCATACGAGCCGGCCTTGAGCTTGTCGAGCAGGGCACCGGCGGTCGGCGCCACCTCCGCCTCGTAGCCCTGCCGGGTCAGCGCCTCACGGATGACGAACGCCAAGTCCTCGTCGTCCTCGGTGATGAGGATGCGCTCGCTCACGGCCGCGCTCCGGCGGCCATGACGGGCGCGGTGGTGGGCAGCTCCACGACGAACGTCGTCTCCGACACGCCGTCGCTCTCCACGTTCAGCGTACCGCGGTGGGCCTCGACGATCTGCCGCGCGATGGGCAGGCCCAGGCCCGTGCCGCGCGCCTTGGTCGTGAAGAACGGGTGAAAGATGCGCTCCTGCATCTCCGGCGGGATGCCGACGCCCGCGTTCTCGACGAGCACGCGGACGTGCTCGTCGCCGTGCGACTCGACCCGCACGCGGACGGTGGCGCCCTCCGGCGCCGCCTCGAGCGCGTTCTGGATCAGGTTGGTGAACACCTCGGCGAGCCGGAAGGGATCGCCCCAGACCGGCGGCACGGCGTCGGGATCAACGCGCTCGACTACCAAGCGCGGATCGCGCGGCAGCATGGCCACGAGCTCGTCGAGCGCCTCTGGAAGCGACACGGCCTCCCAGGTCTCGGGCTCCGGCTGGGAGAGCGTCAACAGGTTCTCGACCAGCCGGTTCTGGCGGTCCACGCCGATCAGCACGCGGTCGATGTACTCCCTCCGCTGGTCACCCACAGGAAGATCGGCCTGCAGGAGCTCGAGCAGCCCGCGGATCGTGGCGAGCGGCGTGCGGATCTCGTGCGCGATGCGCGCCGCCATGCCGCCGAGGAACGCCAGCTGGTCGGCTCGGCGGATCTCCTCGCGGATGCGCCGCTTCTCGGAGGCGTCGCGGATGACCAGCACCTGCGCGGTCGCAGCGCGCCCCCAATCCCGGCGCTGGGCGGTGACCTCGAGGAGCAGGGCGTGCCCCTTGGCCGTCACCACCGGCACCTCGTTGTCGTACACCGGCTCGAGCCCGCCCGGCTCGCCCTCGAGGAGCCGCGCCAACCGCTCGTTGCCGCTCTGCAGAGGGAACGCGCCCGCGTCCGAGAGAATGGGCTCACCCCGGTGGGGGTCGAGCGACAGGTCCAGCAGGGCCTCGGCCGTCGCGTTGAACGACACGAGAGCCCCCGCCGGGTCGAGGAGCAGCATGCCCTCGGGCAGCCGCGCCAGGATGTCGCTGTCGCGGACGAAGCGGTCCATGGACAGCGTCAGCCGCCCAACGGCGGCGTCCAGCGCCCCCAGCTCGTCGCGAACGGTGGTCGTCTTCCGGGGCAAACCCCCGTGCTCGTCGCCCATCTGCGGGGAGAACGCTTCGGCCTTCTCCACGATGCCGCGGATGCGGCCCGCCAGGTTGAGGCCCACGATGAGTCCGCCGACGGCCGCGAGCGCGCCCGCAACCGCGGCGCCCGTGAAGAGGAGAACTTTCAGCTGTCGCGCCTGCGGGCCGCTCAGCTCGCTCGCGAAGGGCCGGGCGAGGTAGAGGAGGAAGAGACCGCTCGCGACGGCCGACGCAGCCATCAGGAGCGAGAACACCACGTAGAGTCGGAGCGATACGCGGTACGCCCGGGGGGCCGATCTGGTCATCGGAGCCGGCCCGCTATTTGACCCCGCCCTTCATTGCATGGCCGAGGTTGAAGATCGGCAGATAGAGCGCGAGGATCACGCCGCCCGCGATGCCGCCCATCACGACAATCATGAGGGGCTCGATGAGCGAGGAGAGCGTCGCCACCGACTGATCGACCTGCTGCTCGTAGTACGTCGCAGCGCGCCCGAGCATGGTCGGCAGCGTGCCGCTTTCCTCGCCCGTGGCCACGAGCTGCGTGACCATGCTCGGGAACTCTCCGGTCTGCCGGAGGGTATCCGCGATGGTGCCACCGTCGCGCATGCGCTGGGTCGCCCCGGTCAGCGCCTCCTCGATGACGGCGTTGCCGGACACCCGCGCGACCGTCTCCATGGCCTCGATCAGGGGAATACCGGCATTGAGCAGGACGCTGAGCGTCCGGCACGTCCGCGCCATGATGGACTTCCTGATCAGCGAGCCGAACAGCGGCATATTGAGCTTCATGCGATCGAACGTCCTGCGGCCGCCGGGCGTCTGGTAGATCGAGTAGAAGACCAGCACCACGACGCCGAGGCCCAGCATCATGAACAGCAGGTAGTTGCGCAGGACATTGCTCACGCCGATGAGGATCCGGGTCGGCAGGGGCAGCACAGCGCCCGCCTTCTCGTACACGTTCTGGAAGATAGGCACGATCTTGAGGATCATGAAAATCACGATCAGGATCGCGACGACCAGGATGACCGCGGGGTAGGCGATGGCGCCCTTCACCTTGCGGCGGATTGCGTCCGTCTTCTCGAGGTACGTGGTCATCGTGTCCAGGACGACGGGCAGGGAGCCGCTGAGCTCGCCGGCACGGACGATCGACACGTACAGCGTGTTGAACACGTGCGGGTGCTGGGCCAGCGCGTCGGCGAACGTGCCGCCCGCGGTGATATCGTCGCGCACGCTCTCGAGGACCTTGGTGAAGACCTTGTGGGTGGACTCCGCCGCGAGCGCCGTCAGAATCCGGACAAGGTGCAGGCCTCCGCCGAGCATGGCGGCGAGCTGGCCCGTGAACAGGAGGACGGTGCCGAGGTTGACCCCCGACGACAGGCGCTTGAACGACTGGCGGAGATTGGTGACCACCTGCCCGGCGTTGATCGTGCCGATGCCGCCACCGCCGCCCGAACGGGCGGGGCGGAGCGACAGCACGATCTGCCCCCGCTCCCGAAAGCGCGTGATGAGCTCGGCCTGCTCGGCGGCCTCGGCGGTGCCGCGGCTCACCGAGCCTTTGCGGTCTGCGACCTCGTATTGGTAGACCGGCATGGTTTACTCCCCGTCCGCCGCCACAGCGAGAACTTCCTCGAGCGTCGTGAGCCCGCGCGCGGCTTGGCGGAAGCCGCACTGCTTGAGCGTGACCATGCCCGACTCGACCGCGTAGCGCTGGATCTTGTCCCCGTCCGTACCGTCGATCAGCATGCGACGCACCTCCGCATCGACGGCAAACACCTCGTAGAGCGCCATCCGGCCCGCATAGCCCACGTTGCGGCAGGTCTTGCAGCCGCGCCCGCGGTAGAGGACTTCCGGCCCCGGGTCTGGGGCGAAGAGCGCCAGCTCGTCCGCCGTGGGCCGGTAGGACTCCTTGCAATCCTTGCAGATCCTGCGCACCAGCCGCTGGGCCGCGGCCACGTTCACGGCCGACGCCACCAGGAAGGGCTCGACCCCGATGTTGATGAGGCGCACGAGGGTCGACACGGCGTCGTGGGTGTGGAGCGTCGAGAGCACGAGGTGACCCGTCAGCGCGGCCTTGACGGCGATCTGCGCCGTCTCCTGGTCGCGGATCTCGCCGATCATGATGATGTCCGGATCCTGGCGCAGGATGGAGCGCAGCGCCCGCGCGAAGTCGAACCCGATCTCGCTCTTGACATGCACCTGCTGGATGCCCGGCTGGCGGTACTCGACCGGATCCTCGACCGTGACCACGTTCTTGCGCGGCGACTTGATGAACTTGAGCGCCGTGTGCAGCGTCGTCGACTTGCCGCTGCCGGTCGGCCCGGTGATGAGCACCATGCCCCAGGGCCGCCGGATGCCCTTCAGGAACGCCTCGAGCTGCTCCTTCTCGAAGCCGAGGTTCTCGACGCTGTAGCGCTCGAGGACGGCCGCCTTCTCGAGGAGCCGGAGCACGACCTTCTCGCCGTACACGGTGGGCAGCGTCGAGACCCGGAAGTCGAATTCCTGGCCGTGGATGCGCGAGGCGAAGCTGCCGTCCTGAGGCAACCGCCGCTCGGCGATGTCCAGACGCGAGATGATCTTGATGCGGGAGACCACCGCCAGGTGGAGCTGCCGCGGGACCTCGAGCAGGTCGAAGAGCAGCCCGTCGATGCGGTACCGGACTTTCGTCCGGTCCTCGCCCGGCTCGACGTGGACGTCGGAGGCGCCGTCCAGCGCGGCCCGGCCCAGGACATAGTTGACGACGCGCACGACCGGCGGGTCGTCGGCCTGGCTCTGCAGCTGCCGGATGTCGATGACGCTCTCGGCCGCGGAGGCCGCCGACGGGCCCACGTTGAGCCCGAGGTCGACCTTGAGCGCGTCGTCGAGGCCCCCGTTGCTGACGGTCGCGTTCGCGATCTTGCGGTACGTCTTCTCGATGGCTTCCTGGATGGCCCCGCCGGGACCGATGCGGAAGTCGACGTCGAGCCCGGTGGCCCGCCGGAGGTCGTCCAGGGCCATGACGTTCAGCGGATCGGCCGTGGCCACGATCAGCTTTCGGCCCGAGCGCTGGGACGCGATCACGCCGTACTGGCGGGCAACCTCCTCCGGCACCAGCTTGACCACATCGGGGTCGAGGGCATCCAGTTCCTGGCGGGTGATCGACTCTTTGCGGAACTGCGCGCCGAGGTACTTGATGAGCATGTCCTCGTCGATCAGCTTCATGTCGATGAGGATCTGCCCCAGGCGCTCGCGGGTCTTGCGCTGGCGCTCGAGAGCCTGCTTCAGCTGGTCGGTCGTCAGGACCTTGTCGTTGACCAGCATCTGGCCCAGCGGCGCCCACGCCCAGCGGTCTTGGGGCTCGCTCATTCCCCGGGCCTCCGGGCACCCATCTCCTCGAGCCGCGCCATGATCGTCGCGCGGTCGGGGCTGTCGCCGGGGCTCTTCGCGAGGAACGCCCGGTAATGGCGCGCAGCCTCGGCGGCACGCCCCTGGCGGTCCAGCACCACGGCGAGGTTTCGGTGGGCCTCGGGATGCCCCGGCGCCGCGCGGAGCGCCCGGCGGAAGGCCTCAACGCCGCGCGCTTCGTCTCCCGAGCGAACCAGCACCACGCCCAGGCTGTCCCAGGCCTCGGCGTCCGTCGGATCGACCTCGACCGCTTTCCGGAAGGCGGCCACAGCCTGGTCCAGCTCGCCGCTCTGCGCCGCGTCAATTCCGGTCCGCATCAGCGCCGCCACGCGGTCGCTAACGCGCACCGCCGGAGGCGCAGGCGCGGGCAGCGGCGCCGCAGGGGCCGAGACTGGGGTGGGCGCCCCTGCGCGGGCGGAGGACCGCGCCGGGCCTTGGGGGGAAAGCATGACCGCGACGGCGAGAGCACCCATCACTACCACAATAACTAAACTTCCCACGATACGCCATTGTCGCCGGGGCTCGGCGCTCTCACCCAGGCGCGGGATGCCGCCCAGACCTGGGCGGCGGACCCGCTTGTCGTCCATACCCATAAGGATGTCGGCCAGCCGGCTCACTGGGCCCCGCCCTCGGCAATTGTGGGGTTGAACCGCCCGCCGACCACGCGGGACAGGGCTATGGCGGTCCGTGGCCCGACGATACCGTCCTCGTGCAGCCCACCGACCGCCCTCTGGAAGCGGCGCACGGCCTGCTGGAACCGGCTGTCGTAGCTGGGCGGCACGGGCGGGCTCAGGTAGCCGAGCTTCTGGAGCCGCAGGCCGATAGTCGTGAGCACCGTCGGCGTCAGGTCCCGCCATGGGTCGAGCGGGAGCTGGTCCACGTTGCGCCAGACGATCCACGCGGAGCGCGTCCAGGCCGGATCGAGCGTGTTGAGCGCGAAGCGCGCTTCCTCGCCCGACGGGGCGACAAGCGTCGCGGTGTCGGCGCCGATCCAGCGCAGCAGGTACGGCCGCCCGGCCGGCGCGTCGGACAGCTCGACGAGGGCCGGCAGCCCGATCGCGCGCAGGTCGGAGAGCGTCGTTTCGGGCAGAAAGGTGGCCGAGAGCTGATAGCGCGTGGCGACGCCCGATATGTCGAGGCTGCCGTCGGGGTTCGTCGGCCACGGCGGCACTGCGCCTGGAGCCGCGTCCTGGATGCCCCAGAGCGCGAGGAGACGCGTCATGAGCTGCCGCTGCGCCTCGGCGGCAGAAGAAATGACGGGGCGATCAGGGGGCGGCGGCGCCACGCCAGGGGTCAGCGCCAGCGGCGCCGCGGAAACGGGTGACTGCCCCGCCGAGGGCGCGCCTACCGGGCTTGGGGCCGCGGGAGACAACGCGGCCGGCGCCGCGGCGATATTCTGTGGAGGCTTGGCTTGGGCGCCGGCGCGGAGGCCGCCCAGGCTGAAGCCGCCCCAGTACGCCGCGGCGCCGCCCGCGCCCAGAAGCACCACAGCCGCACCCACGACCACAGCGGCGCGCCGCATCCCACCCGCCGGCGCCCACGTCCGGACGTAGCGATTGCGCCCCTGGCGGCCGCCCTCGAGGTTCCGCACCGCGCTCGTCACCAGGGTCGGAGTGATCTCGCGGACGCGGTTGCTGAAACCCGCCATGAGCGCCCGGTCGCAGACCAGGTTGATAACGCGCGGGATGCCCCGACTGTACTTGTAGATCTTCGCCAGGGCGCCGCGCGTGAACGGCAGCGCCCCCGGCAGGCCCGCCACGCGAAGGCGGTGCTCGACGTAGCGGTACGTCTCCTTGCGCGGCAGGGGCTTGAGGTAGCACCGGATGCCGATCCGCTGGTCGAGCTGGCGCAGCTCGTTGAGCTTGAGCTTCTCCTCGAGCTCCGGCTGGCCGACGAGGAGGACCTGCAGGAGCTTGCGCGTGGCGGTCTCGAGGTTGGACAGGATGCGGATCTGCTCGAGGGACTCGACGCTCATCTGCTGGGCCTCGTCCACGATGACGAGCACCGTCTTGCCCTCGCTGCCGGTGGCCAGGAGGTACTGCGAGAGCGCCGCCATCAGCTCGCCCTTCGTCGAGCCCCGCCGCTCGACCCCGAGATCATCGAGGATCGTCCCGATGAGATCCGCGTCGGAGAGATGCGGGTTGAGCACGAGCGCGCTCTGCACGCTGTCGGGCAGCTCGCGCAGGAGCGCCCGGCAGAGCGTCGTCTTGCCAGTGCCGACGTCGCCCACCAGCGCCATGAGCCCCTTCTGGCTCGTGATGCCGTAGAGCAGTGTGGCGAGGATCTCGTGGTGGCCCTTGGACCGCAGCATGAAGCGCGGGTCCGGGGTCAGGACGAACGGCGGATCCTCGAGGCTGTAGTACGCCTCGTACATCGGCGGCTACCTCCGGCGGTTCCCGGGCGGTCGCACGGGCAGCAACCTCAGTTGGCCTTGGCTGCGGTCGGGATTTGAACAGGGCAGCGCGGCGACGGGCGGGGCGCCTCCTGCACCAGCACGGTGGGCGTCAGGAAGATCACCAGCTCTCGCTTCTGGGTGTCCTCGCCCTTCTGCTTGAACAGCCAGCCGAGGATGGGGATGTCGCCCAGGAGCGGCACCTTGCGTATCTGGTCGCGCGTGCGGAGCTGGGTGATGCCGCCGATGACCAGGCGCTGTCCCTCGTTCACCACCGTGTCCGTCGTCGTCTTCTGGGTGTTGATCGCCGGCGGGTTACCCGATTGGGAGCCGAGGTCCACGGTGGCCCCGCGGTTGTCGTTCTGCACGATGACCTGCAGCCGGATGCGGTGGGTGCCGCCGGATCTCGTCCCGGCCTGCGGCTCGTCCCTGCAGATGACCACCGGGGAGACCGCGAGCGACAAGGTCGCCTTCTTGAAATCGATCTTCGTGCCCGCTGCGCTGACCGTCGCGAAGGGAATTTCTTCGCCGATTTCTATAGTCGCGGCGTGGTTCTCCGCCACAACAACTTCCGGGCGGGCCAGCGACTGGGATCGGTTCTGGACGCGCAGCGCTTCGAGGGCCAGGTTGAGGTCCATCCGGCTGCCGATGATGCCGAAGGCGAAGCCGCCACCGCCGGCGGCCGCCGCGCCTTCCAGCAGGCTGGCGATGGGCAGGTTGACGAGATTGCCGCCGGCCGCGAGGCCCGTCGTGCCGAGGACCGGGATGACGTTGAGCAGGGATGCGTTCGGGATGGGCGGTGTGCTGGTGCCGGACGTGGGAATGCCGGACGTGTTGACCTGGTTCGAGGTGAACCCGCGCCCCACGATGGCCGTGCGGTCGTTGATGCCGAGCAGCCCGCCGCCCCCCCACTGCACGCCAAGGGCGAAGAGATCGCTGCGGTCAAGCAGCTCGAGCCGCGACTCGATCTTCACCTGCGGCGGCAGCAGGTCGAGCTGGGTCTCGATGGCCTCCTTGACGCGCTTCATCTGCTCATCGTAGAGCCGGAGGACGAGGCTGTTCGACGAGCAGTCCGTCCGGACCATGGGAGACGTCTCGCCGGCCGAGAAGCTCCCGATGCCGCTCCCAAGCTCCAGCGGCGCGGGGGGCGCAGGCGGCGCCGGCTGAGGACCGAACAACGCGGAGAAGGGAGGCAGGGCCCCGAGACCCCCGGGAGGGCCCGACACCCTGCCCGGTGCGGGCTGCACCTGCAGCGTCCCGGCGTTCGCCGCGCGGGAGAGGTTGACGGCGCTTCGCTCCGCCTCGGTCGCCGAGCTCGCTCCGCCGCCGCCGGTAGGGTCGAGCGCCTCGATTTTCAGCTTGTCGTCCTCCTTCAGGAACCGGCACGGCTTGATAAGGATGTCTGGGCCAATGCCCACCATCGCGAGGACGGTCTTGGCGACAACGCCCGGATCCTGATACCTGAGCCGGATGATCTCCTGTTTGATCTCGCCCCGCTGCGACTGGATCTCCGAGTTCTTCTGCGTCACCTGTGACTCCGCCAGCTTGACGGCGCTGTCGGCAGCCTGCCTCTGCGCCTCGTTGACGCGCTTGGAGACGTCGGCGTCCCGAGTTGCGCTGCTGACCAGCGCGTCGACCCGCCCTCTCTCGTCCTTGACGAGGCGGTCACTCGTGCTGACGCGCAGAAGCTCGCCCTGCTTCACGCAGACGAGCCCATTGGCGTCGAGGATGCCCTGGAAGACGTCACGAACGGGAGCGCGGTAGAAGTCCAGCGTGACGGTACCCGTGACGTCGTCCGTGACGACCATGTTGACGCGATAGTTCTGGGCGAGCAGCCGCAGGGTGCTCTGCGTGCTGGCGTCCCGCAGCGCCAGGTTGATCGGGTCGGTGGGCAGGCGCTCGTAGCAGTCGAGGCTCCGGGTGCTGGGCGGCGTCGAACCCGACTGGGGGTACGCGGTCCCGATCCAGAACAGCGGCAGCGCCGCGGCGGCGGCAGCAACAACTCGTGTCCACGAAGGCATGGCTCGATTTACCTCCTCGGCCCTGACGGGCCGCCGGGAGCCGGTGGGGACGGCGCAGGTGCCGGCCCAGAGGGACCCGGCTCAGACGGTTTACCAGGTGCGGGCTGCTTCTTGCTGGCGACTGCCCCGATGTCAGGGAGCGACAGCCGGCGGGGGGTTCCGTCGGGCTGACGGAGCAGCACGGCCGTATCGGTGATGTGCTCGATGGTATAGCCCGCTATCTTCTCGCCGGTCCTGACGATCTGGTTGTTCAGGATCGCGAGATGGCCGCCCGGGAAACCCACGATGCCTTGCAGGTCGAAGGCGGCGCGCGGGGCGCTGCCCTCAGCCATGCGAGGCCGGTCCACGGGCCTGCCGAAGGCGAACGGGTCGCGGAACTCGGAGGCCGCCGTCGGCACGGGCAGCGACAGCCCCGTCAACGGCGCCGACGGCGTGAGCGAGACGCCGCTGGCCTTCGCGGCGTCCTCGATGATCTTGCGCGCCTGTTGGGTCAGCTGGAGTGCCGTCACCCTGAATTTCGCCAGGACCTCCGCGCTGACCCGTGGCTGGGGGGCCTGCCCCGGCTGTGGCGGTGCGGGAGCCTGCGCGGCCTGCGCCTCGACGGAGACGTTGTCGAGCGTCCCGCGCTCGGTCTCGACGCGGGCGGCCATGTCCACGAGGTCCTGGAAGGGCCCCAGCACCGTCAGCGCGTGCCAGGACTTGCTGAACTGGGGCGTCGCCTGCTGCTCGAGGGGGCCGACGGCCAACACCTTGAGCCGCGAACCCTGCGTCAGCTCGGCCACGCGCGAGAGAAAGGCCACGGGATCGCCGGTCGTCCCCGTCCAGCTCATCTCCTGGAGCGTGGTCGCGTTGCTCTTCATCTCGGTGAGAATCTCCTTCTGCTTCTGCTCGATGGCCGCCCTGAGCCTGGCCACCTCCGCCGCAGCCTGGGCGCCGCTGGTCCTGAGCGAGCGCGAATACTGCAGGAGCCCGATCAGGCCCCCGACGAAGACCACGACGAGGACGATCCAGAAGATCGCGAGCTCGCGCTCCCTCACCGCGGCTTCTCCGCGAGCATGATGACGATCTGAAGCTGCGCGCCCTCGCCGGCCGCCGCGCCCCCGCCGCCCGGCAGCTTGATCTCCCAGCTCTTGAGCTGGTAGCGCTTCGAGATGGACGGGTCCTTGAGAAGACCGCCCATGAACTGCGCGATCTCCAGCAGCGGTGGCGGCCCGGGCCGGAGCGGCGTCAAGGCCTCGATGCGCAGCTCCCCCGCCCCGGCCGGGCCCCCCTGCGGCTGACCCTGCCCCGGCGGACCGGTCGCCGCGGCCGCACCCCCGCCCGCCTCGACTTTCTGGAGCTTGAGAGTCTGGGGAATCTGCTGGCGGAAGGCGTTGAGCACCTCGGCCCAGCGCACCTGTCGCTTGGCCTCGACGCTCAGGGCCTGGAGATCCTGGCGCAGGACCGTGAGGTCGCCGTCCCGCGTGGCGAGGTCGGCGCGCAGCTTGGGGATGGCACCCACGTCCTGGGACAGCCGGAGACGGGTCGGCAGGATGAGGGCAATCACCACGAGCAGAAGCACCCCCGCCGAGAACCCCGCCGCGATGATCAGGCGGCGGCGGCCCTGTGGGCCGATGAACCAGTCCTGCCACGTGTCGGCGACGTGGCCGGGATGAAGGAGATCGACCGAGAACCGTCCGCTCATAGTCCCCGAAGCGCCAGCCCGAAAGCCTGCAGGAACTGCGAGCCCGGCGGTCGCGGCACGTCGCCGACCTGCGCCGCGCGCACCTCGACGGCCTGGAGCGGGTCCATGATCTCGAAGGGGGCGGAGAGCCCGAGGCGATCCGCCAGCCAGCGGCCGATGTACGGGATGTCCGCCCAGCCGCCCAGCGCGTAGCGGGGCAGGCTCTCGCGATCGTACTCGGTGCGATAGAAGGTCAGCGACAGGCGGATGTCTTCCGCCATCCGCTCGACAACCTCCCGACATGCCGTCTCGGCCTTGGGCGCCTCGGCCGGCGCGATCGTCCGCGTGAAGCTCTCGGTGGAATAGGGCGAGAGCTGAAAGGCGACGCGGATCTGCTCGGTGAAGGCCTCGGCCCCGACTTCGAGATAGCGCGCGACGACCGGGCCCTGCTCGCTGAAGAGGCACAGCACCGAGTTCTGCCGCCCGATGTTGACCACCACGAGGAGCTCGCCCGTCTCCAGGCCGGTGAGGTGCAGGGCGCCGTTCAGGATGGCCAGCGGCTCGACGTCGAGCACCTGGACGTTGACGGCCGCCTGCTTGAGCAGCTGCGCGCGCTCGTCCACGAGGAGGCGCGGCACGCTCACCGAGAGGATCTCGTTGGTGCTCTTGTCCTCGGCCGAGCGGAGGATCTGGGCGTCCAGGACGGACTCGTCGGGCGGATGAAGGCCGAGATCGCGGTACTGCATCTCGAGCGCGGGGATGATCCGGGCGGCCGGCAGCGGCGGCAACGTCACCTGGCGAATCACGACCTCGGGACCTCCGACGGAGGCCACGACGGGCTCGCCGTCGGCGCCCGCGTCGGCCATCGCCAGGTGAATCGCCTGGCTGACCTGTTGCACCCGTGTCTCGGCCGCCACCGGCGCGGACCCGAGACCCGTGATCACGAGATCATCTCCTCGGCCTTCCAGCGCCAGGGCCTTGACCGAGCCGGAGCCGATGTCGAGGCCCACGACCCGCCGGCGGCGAAGGAAACTTTTGAGCATAGGCCCCTTGTCTTCTCGGGAGGTCGGCGCCCCAAAGCGGCGGCCGACCCGGTCATCTCACGTGATTTGTGCGAAGGTATCAGACTATAACAACAGGACGACCAAATTCCCGAGAAAAAACTTACGGTTACTGGTACTGGCAGGTACCCGTCGGCGTTGTCGGCAAGGTGTCGCCGGGACCCCGGCGGCACTCGATCCAGAACCGGGGCACGACGTTGACAAGCCATCGGTTCCCCGACACTCCCGAGGAGGCGGGCAATTCGGCCGGAATCTTGCGAGGATCTGGGAAGCTGGCCTGGTAGAACCGCGGGTTTCCGCCTGAGGCGGACACCCCGGCGCAGCCACTGGTACTTGAAGAGTTGTTGAAGCACAGCTGCTGGGCCCGCAAGGAGCCGACCAGGTTCGACAAGTACTGTGTCTGGATGGCGCCCTCGCTGTACACGTACCCCATGAAACGCTTCACGGCGTTCGTGGATGACGCGTTGGCGATGTTTACGTTCGCGCCCGGCGTCCGGTTGATCAGGATCAAGAGATTGTTCTCGGGGAAGCGCTGCCCGCGTCCAGTGGCATCGGCACCGCAGGGGGACGCCGAGCATGCGGTCTGCAGGGTGTTCTCGATGTCGATCACGCCAAGGTTGCCGGTAAAGATCATCGCCGACCCGCGGTACTGGTAATCTCGTGGCGGGTTGCTGGTGAAGGCGATTCTCCATCTATCGGCGTGATAAATCAGCACCGGGTTCGAGGGATCGTTCGCGGCGGCGCACCCGAAACGCCCCAAACCGTTGTCGGTGGGATTGTCGACGCCGAACTCGAGCGTCGGCACGGTCGCATAGTTTGGCGGCAGGTTCACAATGTTGTCGGACACCAGGCCGACGTCGCGCCGGCGCCAGCAGATCTCACCGACCTGCACCACGCCTATCTTGTTCACGAACTTGAACGTGTGACAAAAGCCGAACCCCGGGCCGGAGGCGGCGTCCGTGAGACCGGCTACAAACGCAGCGCCGAAGTTCCCTGTCGTAGGGCCGTAGCTCGTCCCGCAGTACCCGCCATTCGCGAGTTTGAAGTCCAGGCGCGCGTTCGTGAGAGGCACGCCGACCGGCGCCTCGAATGGAGCACCCAAGAGCAATGGGTTCAGCTGGGCATGGTCGACGAAGAAATCCGCCCACCAGTTAGCGTAGGGCGTCCCGTTGATGACGGTGGCAAAGTCCGCCTGTGGATACAGGACCGAGACGTTCAGCTGCTCCTTGAGCGGCAGTTTCGGCGGCCTGTACGGGTACGGCTTGGTGTAGTTGTTGGTGTCGACGTAGATGGCCGAGCTCCCGCCGAAGCTGAACTTGCTGCCCGTGCAGGGAAACGGGCAGCCGTCGGCGACATAGACACCATCTATGCGCCCCTTGCCATACCGGCTGCCGACGGTGGCATCGCCGTAGGCGCTCCCCGTCTGGACGGTGCTGATCCCGAGGTCGGTGTTGCCGTTGAGCGTGACCATGGTGTTCGAGACGTTCCCGTAGACCTTCAGCTCGGCCTCGAGCGATTCGACGAGATTGGTGCCTCCGGTGCAGCCGGCGCCCGTTGGGCAAATGGCCTGCCGGGGCGTGAGCCGCGCGAGCGTGCGCACCCCGGCAAGGTCGGTGTCGGGCCAGAGATCGGCCCAGTTGTTCCTCATGCCCATGCCGGAGCCACCGTCGATCTGGAACGCCGGATTGATCGTGGTAGTGCCGAGGATCTGGACCGAGCCCGCGATGAGCACCCGCCCGTCGATGGCCGGATTGTTGCTGGCACCGCTGGCCTTCTCGGCAGTCAGGCCGCCCGCGAAGTACGACGTGCTGTAGGCCTTGACCAGCGCCTGCACGGTGCGCACCGCCTGGTAGCCGGGAGGGAAGCCCGCCGCCACCGTCCCGGTGCTGCGGACGAACATCAGGTTGGCGCAGACCGTCGTGCTCGGGGACGACGGGATGCAGGTCTGGCCGTGGGGATACGTGTAGCCCGCCCCCTGGGAGATCGGGTTGTTCGCTTCCGCCACCGACACCTGCTTGAGCTCGACGGTGAAGGTACCGCCCGGATCCTGGCCGGTGAGGGGGTCCAAGCCGGCGACGGGCAGCGTGTTGTTGGCGAGGGTCATCGTTTGGTACACGGCCGTCCCGCAGGCAACGGTGCACGTCGGCCTGTTCGGGCCGTCCACCCAGCTCTCGCTTCCATAGGGGTCGGCGAGGAATCTGTTGCTCAGCTCGCGGATGGCGCGCTCCATCCCGGCCTGCGCCAATTCAAATGCCCGGGCGTCGCCGAGGCTCGCCCCGGCCTGCTCCCCCTCGATCTGGCCGAGCTCGAACAGCGCGAGACCCAGTATCGTAATGACTACGATCATCACCAGGGAAATCAGCAGGGCGCTTCCGCGCTGGTCTCTGAGCAGCGGCCTCAGTAGGATCATGGCGGCTCCTCAGTTCCTCGAGGTGATGCCGAAGCCGAACCGCATGCCGACGTAGGTCGGGAACTGCGGGTTCAAGATCGTATTGTCGGTGAGATCGAAGCGCACGTTCACGAGCGACGTCGTGACGGACAGCGCGATGTCGCCCGAGCCGTCCGTCCCGCATGATAGGGGTGTGCCGGGATGATCAATGCACGTCACGCGGGTGAACGTGGTGTTCCGCACTCGGAGGGGGGCCCCGAGCCGGGTCGCCACCTCGCTGGGCGTCAGGTTGAGCATGTTGGAGGGGAATCCCCCGGTGCAGCCCGCGGTCCAAGTGCCGACCTGGCACATGAAAAGATCGGCGTCGGTATCGTCCCCCTCGGGTCTCTGGTAGATGCAGCGTATCGTTCCATTGGCGCCCTCGACCGCCAGCGAGCGGCCGGCGGTCGCGTTCCCCCCACAGAGCACCACCTGCACCCCCACGGAGTTCTTGGCCCAGCGCGCGATCTGCTCCTGGAGCAGGGTGCCCTGCCGCTGGACGTAGGCCTGGCTCGCGCCGAAGTCGAAGGCCCGCCTGCTGGTCACGTACAGGGAACCGACTGCGCTCAGGACGATCACGGAGATGAACGCCGTGATCAGGATTTCCACCATGCTGACGCCCCGGGCATCTCCGAGCGCCCGCCGGCCGCGCCGACGGAGGCTCACCGGCGTACCAGCACGGTCTGCATGACCGCGGGCGTGGTCTGCGGATCGGTCACCGGCTGGTTGTTGTTCAGCGCGCGCACGGTGACGACCACGAGCCTGGCCTGCGGCTCGAGGCCGGTCGCATCCGGGCAGCCCCCAGCGTTCCAGGCGATGGCGAAATTGGTCGAGCAGACCTCCGTGATGCCGGTCGTACGCTCGTACCCCGGGTTATTCGGAATCAGGGTCCAGATCAATTCCCTGCGGGGATCAGGCGGAAACTTCGTCCCGTAGCCGGTGGCACGTATCTGCTCGATGCGCTGTTGCGCCAGCTGCGCCGAGATCCGGTCTGTGCCGCTCGACTGGACAAAGGTCTGGCCGGTCGAGAACATCATCAAGACCCCCATCCCGGCGATCGCGACGAGCGCTGAGGAGAGGACGGCCTCGAGGAGGGTGAAGCCGGAAGTGGACTCGAGGATACGGACTCGCGGCGCCGTCCGGAGCCTCCTACAAAAAGCGGCAACGCCGCTCTCAATTTTTGTATAGGTACGAAGCACGATCCGACACCTCCCCATCCAGCCGTCGTTGCCCACAGATTCCAAGCTCCCGACTCGCTGGGATCGACCGGAAAGCCTTATACACCAGCCCATTGGCCGACACCGAAGGGTAACCGTAATCCCCTCCATCTGTCAATGGCAACAGGCAACCCGGGGACTCTTCCGGCCGCCATTTTCGCTTCCTTAATCAAACCCTTACAAGGACCGTGCCACCAGCTTCCCGGGCTTGGTGGCGGGATCTTCTGCCCCCGCCCGGGCTGGCCCCACCCGGCCAGCGTCAGTCGGGCTCGTGTTCGGCCACACGGTGTACGCGACAACGACCGTCCTCTCGGCGTTCATGGATAGGACTGGGCAGCGGTATCACGGCCGGGGCCGTCGCCCGGTACCCGATCGAGCGGCTGGACGCGGTCGAGATCGAGCCCGCCGTGGTCGAGGCCTCCCGCCTCTTCCGTCAGCTCCACGGAGGGGTGCTCGAGGATCCCCGGGTCCGGACCGTCATCGCCGACGGCCGCAACTTCCCGCTCACGACCCGGGAGCGCTACGACGTGATCATTTCGGAGCCGTCGAACCCCTGGATGAGCGGGCTCGCGTCGCTGTTTTCCGAGGAATTCTTCCGGCTCGCCCGGGAACGGCTGCGCCCGGGCGGGATCATGCTCCAGTGGATCCAAGCCTACAATATCCGGCCGGAGGACTTCCGCATGGTGGTCAACACGTTCCGATCCGCGTTCCCCGCCGCCAGCATGTGGAATCCCGTGCGGGGCGACTTCCTCCTCGTCGGCCGGCGCGAGAGCTCATCGATCGACCTCGACCAGATCCGCACCCGCTTCGACGGCAACGCCCTCGTGCGGCGCGATCTCGAGCGGATCGGGGTCCGCGCGTGGCCGGGCATCCTGGGCTACTTCATGCTGGGCGAGGCGGACACGGCGCGCTTCGCGCAGGGCGGAGGCCTCAACACCGACGACAAGCTGCCGCTCGAATTCTCCGCGCCGCGCGCGCTCTACCTGGATACCGGGGAGGCGAACTGGCGGCTGGTCCACCAGTTTCGGCACGCGTCCCTGCCCGAGGTGACGGCCTCGAGCCGGCCCGCGCTCGAGCACGCGGATGTCCGGTCGAGAATCGGCAGCGTCGACCTGACGCGCTTGGCCTACGACGACGCGCAGCAGCAGTTCGAGCGCGCCCTCGAGCTCGACCCGCGGAGCCTGCCGGCGCAGGTCGGGATGAGCATCGTGCTGCTCCAGAAAGACCGGACCGAGGAGGCCTTCCGCCTGGCCCGGCAGGTGGCGGAGCGCGAGCCCAAGAACGCCACCGCGCTCTTCGTGGCCGGGATCGCCGCGGGCCGCCTGCGCAAGCCCGATGAGGCGCTGACGCTCATTCGCCGCGCCGTCGCACTCGAGCCGGACAATGCCCAATTCCAGGTGGCTCTCAGACACCTCGAGCGGACGGCGGTGAAGCCGTGAGCGGTGGCTAGCCCAACTTCCGCAGTTCGAGGGGGTCAGGGTAATGGTTTCAGTGGGTTACGGAAAAAGTCGGCACTACACCGGCGGGGTCTGGGCCAGGCCTCGGGCGATGCGGAGGCGCTCAGGAAGTTCCAAGCCGAGCCGGTCGAGCAGGGCGGCTTGAGCGGCGTCGGGGCGGACGACGCAGCGAAGGCGGAGCTCCCGACCGTCCTCGGTCGGGAGGACGACGTCGGTGCTCTGGATGCGCCGGAGTTCCTCGAGGATGGTGCGGGGACTGTGGCCGAGGCCCGCGCGCTGCTGCCACTGCTCCAGGGTCTTCCAGAGGACGTAGGCGAGGAAGCAGACGAGGATGTGGGCTTTGACCCGGTCCTCCTTCTGATGCCAGATCGGGCGCAGCGAGAGGTCGCTCTTGTGGATGCGGAAGGCCGCCTCAGCCTGGGTGAGCTGGATGTAGGTGCGCCAGAGGTCCTCGGCGCTCCAGTCGGCGATGTTGGTGCGGAGGACGTAGCAGCCCTCGCTCCAGCGCGCCCAGTCGTCCCATTCGGGACGGGCCGTCCACTCCAGGCGCACGCCGGCGGGGACGGTGGCGTCCGGGACGAGCTCGATGAGGTAGCGGCCGGCGGCGCGGGTGTTGAGCGCGAGCAGGCGGCCGAGTTGCCGTTCCAGGCGGCGCGCGTCCAGGGCCCGGCGGGCCCGCTGCAGGCGGCGCCCCAGGCGCGCGAGGCCGTCGTCGATCCGCCGGGTGAAGCGTGCATGCATCGCCCGCTCTTTCTCGCGGCGTTCGACCGAGCGGACGAGCACGAAGGTCTCGGCCCCGTCCGGGCCGGTGCACTGCTTGGCCTCCACGCCGTCCCGCACCGCGTGCCAGTCCTGCGCGTCGGCGATTTGGCGGGCCCACTTGCGCAGCTCGCTCTTGGGCATCCCCACGAGGTAGCGGCGGCCGCCCGCGCGCAACCACGTGAGGTTGTCCTCGCTGGTCATCCCGCGATCCATGACCCAGATCCGGTGGGCGACCCCGAACCGGGTCTCCATCGTCTCGACGATCTCCTCGACCGTGGTCACATCCGTGCGGTTGCCGGCGAAGAGCTCGTAGCCCACCGGCATCCCCTCCCGGCTCACGACCAGGGCGATGCAGACCTGCTTGCAGTCGGGGCGGTGATCGCGGCTGTGGCCGCGCTGCGCGAGAGGATTGCGGGCGGCCTGGCCTTCGAAGTAGGTGCTGGTCACATCATACAGGAGCAGGTCGTAGTCGAGGGCGAACAGCTCCCCCAGGCGGGCGACGAGATGCTGCTCGAGCGCGGGCTTGTGGGCGAGGAGCTGGTCGAGGGCCCGGTACAGCCGGTCGTCGTTGACCCGGGCCGCGGGCAGCGCCAGCAGATCCTCGAGCGCGGTGCGCCGATACCAGTCCTCGGCGATATGCAGCTCGCTCGAGGGCTCGCACAGCCGGGCCAGGACCAGCACGGCGGCCATGGTGGCCCACGGCACCGCCTCGCGCCCTTCGGGCAACAGGCGCGCGAGGACACCTCATCGAGCCGCAGGGCGCGCCACAGGGTCCAGCCGAGCCACACGTCGCCGAACGTGCGGCCGCGTTCGAGCCGGATGCGCCGCAGGCGCACCGGCACGGCCGGCTCGGCCTCGGCGGGCGTGAACAGGTCGGGTTGCTCGCGGTCGCCGGTGATGGTGCGGGCCAGCGCGCGGGCCCGGGCGCGCCCGGCGGCGTCCAGTTCCCCGAGCTGCGCAACGGTGTGCTGCACGACCTTGCTGCCCACGCGCACGGAGCGGACCAGCCGCCAGTAGCGGTGGACCTTGCCGTCTTTCCGCCGCGTCGTATGGCGCAGGTACATTGTCCAGTGTATGCGCTTGGCCGCGCGCGCAAGTCAATGCACTTGGTCGGCACTACACGCACCGTGCCGGGCCCCGGTGTGCCGCGGCGCGCACTTACACCCCGGCGCGGCCCGAAACCCGGGGTCGCGCCGCTCGAACTGCGGAAGTTGGGCTAG
>JAUSJX010000062.1 GCA_030647435.1 Candidatus Rokuibacteriota bacterium | reverse complement strand
ACAACTATGACTATGCACGCGCGCGCAGCGTGCTTCGGGTCCTGCCCGGATCCAATCGTGACGGGCCGTATATCCTGGCCGCGTTCAAGCCGCTCGGCGGCACGGCGGCGGCCACCGCGGGCCCCTACCTGTTCCAGGATCTTTCGAGCGTCCCGCCCCATCTGGCCGCGTCGTGGGTGAGGGAGTTTCTCAATCAGGCGGCGCAAGAGCGTTTCTGGGAGGAGAAGAAAGGGGCGCAGCTGGCGCAGCGGTTGCGGGCAACCGTGGGCATCATGGGCGCCGGCCTGCCCGAGGTCCGGAAGTCGCTGGACAGCTGGATCGCCTGGGTCCGCTGACCCGGCCCACCGAGGCATCGGCTGCTGGCTCGCGCGTAAGTAACATAACGCCTGTTCTCGGACACGGCGGCCCCTGGGGGCCTTGTCATGGCGCGGATGACCCGTGGCATCGCGCGCCGATCCTGTCAGAGCGCGCGGGACAAGTCACACCGGAGCCTCGAGGCGGCGAGCGGGCGCCGTCCATCGGGGCGCTCCACACAGGGCGCCTCAGAGCCCGAAGCGGATCCGGACCTCCGGCAACTCGCGCGCGAGGTGGGCGACGAGGACGCGGACGAAGACAACCACGCCGCTCATCTCGAGCGTCTCCTCGGTCAAAACGGCCAGGCTGTAGAACACGCTGTCCTTCAGGTCCGCCGAGGCCAGCGCCGCTCCCACGAGCTCCAGGCCGAGGGCCCCGCCCACGTAGAAGGACCCGGCGAGGAGCATGCCCCGCCGGCTGGGTGGGGGCAGGGCTCGCACGAAGCGGAAGTATGCGATGCCCATCACTGCCACGAAACCGACCCCTGGGATCACCCAGGGGAAATGGAGCACCCCGCGGGTGTGGAGGGCGTCGCGGAGCGGCACGACTGACAGCTCGTGCAGCCCCACTGCCTCGTCCAGGCTGAGCCCGGCGAAGACCACGGCGAGAAACAGCCAGTGCCAGGCGTAGGATGCTCGCCTGCGCCGCTCGGCCCATCCGATGATGGCAAGCAGGACCGCGGGCAGGGACAGGGTCACGGAGGAGAACCACGCGGGGACATTGCCCTCCCCGTCGAGGTCAAACAGCCGTGCCAGCCCCAGGACACGGTCGTGGTTGAAGCCATGGCGGGCGACGCGGATGAGCACGTAGCCCAGGGCCAGGACAGCCACCGCCCCGGCGAGGACGGCGGCGAGACGGCGGGCCGAGACAACGAGAATCATGGAAGAGACCCCCTCAGCGGCCCTGCGGGCGAGCCCGATCACCGGAGGGCCCGCCTGGCATCCGGCGAAGCGCGCCCTGCACGAGGACCACATAGGCCGAGGGATGTGCCAATGTCAATGTTCTCGGGCCCCGGGGGGAGCGAGGGCCCCACCCCGTATCCTTGCAGAAGCTGATCTGGATGAGGAGTCGACGGCAACGGGCCGTCCTGATCGTGTATCTTCTGGGGGCGAGGAGCGCAGCTCCATGGACGGATCCCTCACGAGACGGGATTCAATATGGGCACGGTGACCGGGTCGGACCTGCTGGCGCAATCGCTGAAGCAGCAGGGACTGGACACTCTCTTCTTCCTGATGGGCGGGCCCATGCTCGAAGCCGAGGCCGCGCTCGTCAAGCTCGGCCTCCGCATGATCGACACGCGCCATGAGCAGGCGGCGGCGAGGGCAGCCCATGCCTATGCGCGGCTGACACGCCGTCCTGCGGGCGCGATGGGGTGCTCAGGCCCAGGAACCACGAACCTCGCCACCGACGTGGCCTATGCCTTCGTCGACGCGGCGCCGCTCATTGCCGTCGAGGGGTCCAGCCCGCGCATTCAGCTCAGGATGGAGGCCTTGGGCGTAGATAGCATAACGCCCGTTCTCAGTCATGGCGCCCCGCGAAGGCCAGCAGCCAGCGGCAGGTTTCCGGCCGGCGCTAGGTAAATCCCTCCAGCGGCGCTCCTGGATTTCCCCGAGCGCCCGGCGCTAGCGCTCCTGCCGTGGGAGCTCTACGAGAGCATCATCGAGACGCTAGAGGTCCTGAGCGATCGTAAGACGACGACCGCCCTCCGGTCGAGCCTCGCGGACATCCGTAAACGCCGCCTGGTCAGCCATGAGGCTGCCCGGAAGCGTCTCGGGGGATGAGCGCGCAGATCTTCAGGAAGGGCACCGGCCTCAGCTTATAGGCCTTCTCTGAGTTGCTGGACAACGCCGCGGCGTCGGGGTTTACTACCCGGGCCGGTGGGCGGCGCCGTCCCCCCAACCGGCCACAACCGCGACCCCCGCAAAGGGAGGACACCCATGGCTTCCGCACGCGATGACCAACCACGCTTGACCCGCCGGACCCTGCTCAAGACCGCCGCCGCGGGGGCTCTCGCCCTGGGCATGCCGGCCATCGTGCGCGCCCAGCCCGACGCCATCCGCATCGGGCATATCACGCCGCGCACGGGCTTTCTCGGCCAGTTGGGCGAATACGGGCTCAACGCGGCCCAGATGGCGGTGGACGAGACCAATACGGCCGGCGGGGTGCTGGGCCGGAAGGTCGAGTTGATCGCGGAAGACAGCGTCAACCCCGGCGTGGCGGTCACCAAGGTGCAGAAACTCGTCGAGCGCGACAAGGTCCTCTGCCTGGTGGGCGAGATCTCCTCGGCCTCGGCGCTCGCCATCGCGGAGCAGGCCAACCGCTACAAGGTCCTCTACATCAACTCGGGCGCCAACTCCGACGAGCTGCGCGGCAAGAACTGCAACCGTTTCATGTTCCACGTCGAAGGCTGCAACACGATGTACACCAAGACCATCGGTCAGTGGCAGAAGAGCAAGAACCTGATCAAGGGCGCCAAGTGGTACATGCTCACGGCCGACTACGCCTTCGGCCACGACCTCTTCCGCGTCTCCTCGCGCTTTCTCACGGAGAACGGCGGCTCCGTGGTGGCCAACGACATGGTCCCCACGAACACGCCGGACTACAGCGCCTATATCCTCAAGATCCGCCAGGCCAAGCCGGACTTCGTCTACATCAACCTGGCCGGCGCCGACCAGACCACCTTCCTCAAGCAGTACAAGGAATACGGCCTACCGATCCCGCTGGCGGGCGGCGTCATGGACACCGTCCCGTTCTGGGGGGCCGGGATCGATTCGCTGTCGGGCCACTGGCAGAGCCTCTGGTATCACGGGCTCACAGTGCCGGCCTCGCAGGCCTTCACGAAGCGCTACAGCGACAAGCACGGCAAGCCGCCCGACAACCAGGCCTGGGGTGATTACGTCGCGGTGAAGATCCTGCTCCAGGCCATGGCGGAGACCAAGAGCACCGAGGCCGCCAAGTGGGTCCCGTACTTCGAGAAGGGCGCGACCTTCGACATCCTCAAGGGCCGCAAGGGCAGCTTCCGCAACTGGGACCACCAGCTTCTTCAGGAAATGTACGTGGTCAAGGTCAAGGACAAGAAGGACGCCAAGGACAAGTGGGACATCTTCGAGCTGGTCCAGACGGTGCCGGCCGCGAACGAGTCCTTCGAGGTGATCCAGCCGACCCGGCAGGAAAATCCCTGCACGCTGGCGTAATCCACGCCCCTCACCAGACTCTCCCCCTCACCCTCCCCTCTCCCCCTCCGGGGGAGAGGGTGAAGATGAGAGAGGGGGAGAGGGTTCATGATTCCCTCTCCCCTCTGGGGAGAGGGTCAGGGTGAGGGGGATCTCGCCCACCACCTGACCCATGCCCGCCTTCGTCATCCTCGAGCACATGGCCAATGGCCTGCTCGTGGGCGCGTACTACATCGTCCTCGCGCTCGGGCTCTCGCTCATCTTCAGCCTGGGCGGCGTCGTCAACCTGGCCCACGGCGCCTTCTACGCCCTGGGCGCCTATCTGGCCTACGAGATCCAGCGGCGCCTGGGCTTCGCCGGCGCCATGGTGCTCTCCCCGCTCGGGGTCGCGCTCATCGGCGTGGGGATCGAGCGCCTGTTCATCCGCCGCTTCTATCGAGAAGACCCGGGGCTCGCGCTCCTCTTCACGTTTGGGTTGGCTATGGCCGCAGAACAGAGCCTGAGGCTCATCTGGGGCGCCACGGGGCTGCCGTTCGGCATCCCGGAGGCCCTCCGCGGCCAGGTCTTCCTCGGCGACTTCATCTACTCGCGCTATCGCATCGCGGTGCTGGCGGTGTCGGCCGCGGCCGTGACCGGCTGCTGGCTTCTGCTGAACAAGACCTCCTTTGGCCTGGTCGTCCGCGCCGGCACCCGCGATCCCGAGATGGTGCGCGCCCTCGGCATCGCGCTGAGCCCCATTCTGACCGCCATCTTCGCGCTCGGCGTGGGACTGGCCGGACTGGCCGGCGTGATGTCGGCGCCGCTGGCCGGCGTGCACCCGGCCATGGGCACGGAGATCCTGGTCGCCGCCTTCGTCATCGTAGTGATCGGGGGGCTGGGGAGCTTCTGGGGCGTGGTCTGGGCGGGGCTGATCGTTGGCGTCGTCCGCGGGCTCACCGTGCTCTTCTACCCGCCGGCGGCCGAGGCCTCGATGTACGCCCTCATGGTGCTGGTCCTGCTCGTGCGCCCCCGCGGGCTCATGGGCGAGCGCTTCGAGCGCTTCGAATGAGCGCGACCCGGCGCCTCTCTCACCCGCTCGTCCTCCTGGCCGCGGCGCTGCTCCTACTGCCGTGGGCCATGCGGCCCATCGGCATGACCGAGGGCCTCGCCACCGAGATCGCGATCTTCGCCCTGGTGGGCCTGGGCTTCAATCTCCTCCTGGGCTACACGGGTCTCCTCTCCTTCGGCCACGGCGCCTTCTTCGGGCTGGCGGCCTATGCCGCCGCGCTGGTGCAGATCCACTACCTGCCCGGCCACGTGCTCGCGCCCATCGTCCTCGGCACCTTCTTCGCCGCGGCGATGGGCCTGATCGTCGGCTTCCTGGCCCTGCGCCGGCGCGGCGTCTACTTCTCCTTGCTCACGCTGGCCTTCACGGCCCTGATCTTCTCGGTGGCCTTCCGGTGGACGGCCGTCACCGGCGGCGAGAACGGGCTGCGCGGGATCTCGCGGCGGTCGCTGCTGGGGCTGCCGGTCGAAAGCCAGCTGGCCTTCTACTACGTGACGGCGGCCGGGGTCCTGCTGGTCGCGTGGGCGTTCTGGCGTGTCGTCCATTCCCCCTTGGGCCGGGTGTTGCTCGCAATCAGGGACAACGAGAGGCGGGCACGCTTCCTGGGCTACCCCGTGCAGCGCTACAAGTTGATCGCTTTCACGCTCTCCGCGGCGGTGACGGGCCTGGGCGGCTGCCTCTTCACCTTTCTCAAGGTCTTCGCCTCGGCCGACCAGGTCCACGTGGCCTTCTCGGGCGAGATCGTGGCGATGACCATCGTGGGCGGCATGGGGCATTTCCTCGGCCCCGCGCTGGGCAGCGCCTTCTTCATCCTGTTCCGCGAGCTGCTCTCCGAGCACACGGCCTCGTGGCAGTTCTGGTTCGGGCTCATGTTCATGGCCTTCATCCTCTTCTCGCCCTCGGGGCTGATTGGTCTCGGCGAGCGGCTGCTCCGCCCCTTCCGCCGGCGGGACGAGGAGGCGGCCGCCATGGCCGCGCGCCTCACGCCGCGGCCTGCTGCTGAAGTGCCCGACTTCTTGCGTGGTGCAGCGCCGGCAGCGGGCCCTCTCCTCGACTGCCGCGGGGTCAGCAAGCGCTTCGGCGATTTCACGGCGGTGGACTCGGTAGACCTCACCCTCGCCGATCGGCGGCTGCACGCCCTGATCGGGCCCAACGGGGCGGGCAAGACGACGCTCTTCAACGCCGTCTCCGGCATGTACCCGCCCGACGGCGGCTCGATCGTCCTCGATGGCCGGCGCATCGACGGGCTCTCCCCCGAGCGGGTCGTCGGCCAGGGCATCGCCCGCTCCTTTCAGATCACCAACCTCTTCCCCTCGCTCACCCTGCTCGAGAACCTGCGCCTCGGCGTCCAGGCGCGCGATCCGCGGCGCTTCAACTGCTGGCGTCCCGCGACAAGCCTCGCCCGGGTGAACGAGGAGACCCGCGCGCTGGTGCGGTTCCTGGGGCTCGAGGGTCTCGAGCAGGTGCCCGCCTCGAGCCTCTCCTACGGTGGGCAGCGCCTCCTCGAGCTGGGGCTGCCGCTGGCGGCCTGTCCCCGGGTGCTGCTCCTCGACGAGCCCCTGGCCGGCTTGGCCCCGGCCGAGCGCGAGCGCATCACCCTATTGCTGCGCCGGCTCTGCGAGCGGATGGCGGTGCTGCTGGTCGAGCACGACATCGACCGCGTCTTCGCCCTCGCCGACCGCATCACCGTCATGAACGAGGGGCGCGTGGTGGTGGACGGCCCGGCCGCCGAGGTGCGCGAGCATCCGAAAGTCCACGAAGTCTATTTGGGCCACGGCCGCGATCTCCTCTTTGCCGAGGCCGGCCGCGCCGCCTCGGGCCCGGCCGGGCCCCCGGTGCTCCGCGTCTCCGGCATCGACACCTTCTACGGCAAGAGCCACATCCTCCACGAGGTCTCGCTCGAGCTGAGGGCGGGCGAGGTGCTGGCTCTCCTCGGCCGCAACGGCGCCGGCAAGTCCTCCACCCTCAAGAGCGTGATGGGCCTGGCCCCGCCGGCGCGCGGCCGCATCGAGTTCGCCGGGCGCGAGATCGCCGGCCACTCCCCCGAGGCGATCGCGCGCCTGGGCGTGGGCTGGGTGCCCCAGGGGCGCCGGCTCATCCCGACCCTCACGGTGGCCGAGAACCTCGAGTTGGGCCGGCTCCGGCGGCAGGGCGGCCAGGGCGTCCGCTGGGAGCCCGAGCGGATCTTCGAGTTCTTCCCCCGCATCCGGGAGCGGCTCCGGAGCAGGGCCGAGACCCTCTCGGGTGGCGAGCAGCAGATGGTGGCCATCGCCCGCGCGCTGTCGGGCAACCTCCAGCTCCTGCTCCTGGACGAACCCTTCGAGGGCCTGGCCCCGGCGGTGAGCGAGACGATCTTCCGCGTCCTCGACCGCCTGCGCCGGGAGGTGCCCATCCTGATCGTCGAGCACGATCTGGACCTGGTCCTGGCGCTGGCCGATCGGGTCAGCGTGCTGGACCGCGGCCGCATCACCCACGAGGGCCCGGCGGCCCCCCTGCGCGCCGACCGCGAGCTGCGCCGCCAGGTGCTGTGGGGTAGCAGGGCGCTGTGACAAGGGGAAGAGCTGTGACAAGGAGGGAAGAGCCTGGGCCGCGGGGCGCCATGACTAAAAACGGGCTTTATGTTGCCTACGCGCCTAGTGCGGCACCAGTGCCCAGAGGGGGTCGAGGTTCTTCGGGTCGGGCTTGAGGAGGCCGACGCCGGGGGCGTTGACCAGCTCGACGATCTTGTCGTTGAAGGGCGTCTTGACGCCGACCTGCCTGCCCTGCTCCGAGACGTAGCCGTTGAGATAGTTGATCTCGGTGCGGCGCCCCTTCATC
>JAUSJX010000061.1 GCA_030647435.1 Candidatus Rokuibacteriota bacterium | reverse complement strand
ACCGGCTCGGCTTGGAACTTCCTGAGCGCCTCCGCATCGCCCGAGGCCTGGCCCAGACCCCGCCGGTGTAGTGCCGACTTTTTCCGTAACCCACTGAAACCATTACCCTGACCCCCTCGAACTGCGGAAGTTGGGCTAGCGTCCGGTCGTTGGCCGACGTCGGGGCCTAGCCAACATAAACTCATTGACAGTCATGGCCCGCCTCACCTGAAGGTGTCGACGCGCGGCTGACAGTCGCAGCTCGAGCGGTCGGTCTCGCCATCTACCCCGCCTGAAGCGGGTCAGGGTGGGCAGTCGGCGATGCCTGTTCGGATCATCGGTATGGGCTCGGTCTCTGCGCCAGGGGGTGCAGGACGTCGATGGCCCAGCCCACATTCAGCCGCTCCCCGAGCCAGCCGGGGCACGCCGTGCGCGCCCCGAGACGCAGCCCCAGCGCGTCGTGACTCGCCCGGAGCATCGTGACGGCATCCCCCCGCACCACGGCAGCCTGCGGCACCTCAGGCAGCGGGCGCCCGTCCGGCCGCCTGAACCTGAGCGCGCCGTCGGGGCCGCGCGCGACCTGATAGCCCTCCTCGTGTACCGCTCGGTGATGCCGGCGGCACAGCAGCGCGAGGTTCGAGAGCGTCGTCGGCCCTCCCTGGGCCCAGTGGTGGAGGTGATGGCCCTGACCGACGCGGACGCCGCAGCCCGGGAAGCTGCAGCCGCGGTCTCGATGCTGGAGGGCACGGCGCAAGGCAGGGGGAATCGTCCGGGTTCGGGCCCCGATCTCGACCACGCGCCCGGCCTCGTCATGGCGCATCACCACTCGGCTGGCGTCACAGGCCAGGCGCCGGGACGTTTCCGGGGAAACGCGCGCGCCGTCTTCCAGGACCGACTGCCCCGGCTGCCCGGAATCGGCCAGCGCCGGAGCATCCACATGGACCACTACCTGGTAGCGCTCCCCCGGGGCGCCGGGATCGAGCCCATGGTGCAGGGCCGTCTCCGCAAGGAGGGCCAACGCATCGGCCTGCCGCTGGGCCAGGGAGGGCGTTTCCGCAGAAACGTTTCCGCGCCCACCCTCCCCGTCCGACACACGGGTCCGCTGGTACAGGGTCTCGCGCGCCGCGGCCAGCGCCTGCATGAACAGCGCCCCCACTTCTGGTTCCAGCCGCCCCCGGAGAACGACCATGCCGTCCTCATCTTGGTAGACGTGCAAGGCACGGCCCGCATGCCGCGGCGCGCTCTCCCGCGCCTCGGCCCGCCGATCCACCCGGCGCCAGCCGCGCACGACCCGCTCGACATGCGTGGCCGTGCCCGCCCGCCCCACGCCGAGCAGCCGCGCCTCCGTCTCCGGCGTGGCCACACGAGTCAGGGCGCGGACCTTGGCGTACGACAGCTCCCCGCGGCCGAGGGCCTCGGCCAGGAGCGGCAGCGTGCCCAGGGCGCGCGCCACCCGGACCCGTTCACGGGCGGCGCCCAGATCGAGCCCCACCCGCCAGGAGAGCCAGGCGGCGCAGGAGCGGAAGCCCGTGTTCCAGCCGCCGCGGGCGTCGAACTCCCGGATGAACGAGAGCAGGCGTGCGGTGGCGGCGTCGAGGTGCGCGGACAACTCGGCGATCTCGTCGCCGAGCCGGTCGAGCGCCGCGACGCGCTCCGGCGTGGGGACGACAGTGGGCGCGGAGCTCTGCATGGCGAGTCCTCCTGCGCCGACTCTACACCCTGCTTTCCGCACCTCCGTGGAGCGTCTGGGGCGCGCGTTTGCGGGACGGGGAATGATTTTTCACTCGGCCCCGCTCGAATGCGCTTCCGCCGCCAACCGTGGGCCGCAGGGCCGGCACTCTCAGAGGGCTGACCCTGCCTGGCCATGACGCCCCGCGGAAGCTGTCAAGCGGAAAAGCGCGCGATGCCGACCTTTGGTGTATCCGTCCGCGTACATGTTGTCAGCAAGTGAATTGACCGCTCGGGTGTGAACCGCGAGGGCAAGGTCCCGAGCGAGCCCCGGGGGCGCGGTCAGATGGCGGTGTAGCCGCCGTTGACGGGGAGCGCCACGCCGGTCACGTACGCCGCTTCGTCGCTCGCGAGGTACAGGATCGCGGCGGCGATCTCCTCGGGCTGGCCGAAGCGCCGGAGAGGGTACTTCAGGAGCTGTGGCATCGGCTCCTGGGGCGCCCGGTGTCTGAGTCTGGACCTTATGTCAGGGGGCTGGGACCCCCGGACGGGGTGACCGCCGCCGGAGGGTGCTAATGTTGCCTTGTATGAAGCCGGCTGGCCGTGTCAAGTCGCCACTCGGTCCCTCCCTCTGGATTTGAGATCTGTTCCGTTCACGGCTGGCCGGTGACAGTGGGGCCGATCTCGCGAGGTTCCGTCAGCCTTGTATTCGCGCTCGTCAAGGGCGAGGGATGCTCGCCGGCGCATGAGGGGATTCGAGGGTGGGGGCGCCATCTACGCGGCGGCCCTGCAACAGCGGCCAGGCAACATGTCGCGCTCACCCACCCATCGAACCTGCGAGAGATCAGGGCCCGCATCGTCAGGGCGTCGTCGACTGGGTCACACGCCCACGAGGGCGGCAGCCGTGGGACGCGGAGGCCGAACGCGCTGGGGCTCGAACACGCTGCCATCGCGCAGCAGCGCATAGAGGATGCCGGCGAGACGACGGGCGAGGGCGACGACGGCGACGTGTTTGCCGCGGCGCGCGGCGAGACGCAGGGCCCAGGTCCGCAGCTCCTCCGCCTGCGGCGGGTGTCGGCGGAGGATCGAGACGGCGGCCTGAATCAGGAGCCAGCGGGTGCGCGAGTGGCCCGCCTTGGTGATGGGGCCGCGGCGCTGCGTGTCGCCGGAGCTGTGCTCGCGGGGTACGAGGCCGAGGGAGGCTTCGAGCTGATGGGCGTGGCGGAAGCGCTGGGCGTCGTCGATGGCGGCGAGGAAGGCGGCGGCGGTGACGGGGCCGATACAGGGGACCGAGCGCAACCGCGGCACGCGGGGATCCTGGACGGCGAGGTGCTCGATCGTCGCGTCGGAGTACGCGAGCTGCTGGTTGAGGGGCCGCATGACGGCGAGCAGCGGCGCGACCACCGAGCGCAAGCGGCCCGGCAGGGGCAGGGCCTGAACGCGGTCGACACACCTCTCCGCACTGCCGGACGGCACGCGGTAGCCCTGCTGGCGGAGCAGGGCCCGGATGAGCGAGATGTAGCGCGGGCGCGTGTGGACCAGGGCGTCGCGGACCCCGAGGCGGCCCCGCACGTGGCGCTGGGGATCGCAGAGGCGATGGGCGGGGCGGTAGGCGCCGAGCAGGCAGGCCTCGGCCAGGGCCCGGGCATCGCGCCGGTCGGTCTTGACCTTGCGGGAGCGGGTGGCATACATGGGCGCGAAGTTCGGATCGGCGACGAGGACCTCGTGGCCGAGGGCCTCGAGGCAGCGGGCCACCCATTCGCTGTCGGTCGAGGCCTCAATCAGAATCCGCGCCCGGGGCCGGGTGCCAAGCACGGCGGCGAAGCGCTCGGGCTCGGTGCGGATGCGCTGCTCGACGACCTCATCGCCCTCGGCGAGGATGTAGATCTGGCTTTCCCTCTTGTGCACGTCGATGCCAATATGGTCCATGGCTGGCCTCTCCCTTTCTGCGGCCCTTTCTGCGGCGTTGACCGCGGGTGCTCTTGTGGGGCAGTGTATGCCACCACGTCAAGCGGGGAAGCCAGCCGGCTTCATCCTATCTACGCTACGCTCCGGAGGCAGGCTTTAAAAGCGTCTACAACATCGCGGATGGATTTCTTGGCAGTGAGGCGGGACCCGGGTGGAAGCAGTGGGGTCTGCCGGTCACGTTACCGCGGACGGATGCACGGCAAGGGGATTGATCTCAACGGTGAATATGGAAGGGGAGACCAGCTATGTTCCTTCGAAATTTGTTGCTTGGACTGACGGCCGCGCTGGTTGCCGCTTGCGCAGGAGTCAGCGAGCCGCCGGTCTCTGGACCGGTCAAACAACGGATCGAACTCCACAAGCGGACGGACAAGCCGATCCATATCGGCGACGGCGGCGGGAACCTCTCGGACTTCACCGCCGACGAGCGGGCGCCCAACCCCCGAAGCTTCCACGAGTGGACCTTCAACCTCACAGAGCTTCCCACGGTCGCCGTGATCGACGTGGCGATGTACTCACTCACGTCATTTTGCCCGACCGTGCTCGCCGTAAACAGCCACGACGTTCGGGACCTTGCCACGAGCGGCGCTTCCGGTCTCGGCGTGATGACGGAGGTGAAAGTCGTTGTGCCGAAAGACAAGTTTGTCACCGGCACGAATGTCCTTTCCATCTCGGAGAAGCTGTGCGGTGGAGGAGGACTGAACGATTCCCTCATCCGCACGCTCATTATCACCTTGCACTGACGGGCGGCTGCGGCAAAGCCACGCCCGCCAGGGCAGCCCGGAATACACCGAGATCGTTGTCGTCGCCGAAAGCGAAATCCCTCGTTTTGCCGCTTCGCTCGGGGCGGCGCTCGCCCCGGTTTCGCGCGCGCTCCTGGAACGCAAGGGGTTGCTCGCGCGTTGAACGCGATTCTTACATCCGCCAGACCATGAGCCGACCCCGGCGCCAATCTTTAAGCTCGATGGTCCGTTCCGGCGCTGTGGCATCGCTCAGGGGTGGCTGGTGTCTGAGTACGGGAGATTATGTCATGGGGGTGCGGCCCACGAGGGGGGCGAACGCCGCTGGAGCGTGCTAATGTTGCCTACGCTCAGCGCCGAGGCGAGCCATGGTCCTGGAGGAGCAGGCCGGGCTGATCGAGCTGGTGCAGAAGCGGATCGTGGACGCGCTGCAGTTCGAGAAGGGCTTTCAAGGGCTGCCAGTGAGCGTCGCGGGCAAGGTGAACGTGTACGTGTGCCCGAAGTGCGGGCGCGGCACCGTGACGATCGACCGCGACGAGGGCACGACGCCGTTCCTGCTACGCTGCCGCGCGTCGGGGCGCGAGGGCTACTGATTCGCCTCACCTCATTGACATTCGCGAATCCGGCACGTAGCATCACCGCACCGCTGATCACACCGGGGTGCCCATGACAACCCGTGATGTGGGTCGAGGATCGAAACAACCGGGGGGCTACTTGCCGCTCCTAGCTGGCGCAAAATTCCTCGCGACTTTGCTCTTTATCATTCTGCTTGCGACGGTCGCTTGGGTCTTCGCAGGTGAAGTGCTCACGAACGATTCTGTAGTTGCCATGGTTCGCGGGGGTCTTCCCGAGACGGTTATTGTCCAAAAGATCCAGGCCACCGAGACAAAGTTCGACCTCAGCACGAATGCTCTGATTGCCCTCAAGCGAAGCGGTGTGTCGGATAAGGTGCTCGAGGCAATGATGTCCGCGATGGGTGGCACGCCGCCTCCAGTCGCGCGGTCGAGGGATCCCAGGGTGACAGGCGAGTTAATTTCGCATCTGCGCGATGGCAAGGGCGTCGCCTTGAAGCTGATCTATGGGAAACTGTCGACCCAAGACTACCTCTTCTTCGCCAAGCAAGAAGTGGTGTTCGTGAATCCTCGTGCTGAGTATCGGATCACCGAGCGGCAGCCCGAATTCCGTACCGCGACGCCCGGCGAGCAGTGGGTACTCATCCGACTGAAGCCGGGAAAGGCCGACCGGAATCTCGCGCTTCGCACGTTTCATCCATTCAAGTTCGAGGACAAGAGCGGGGTCGACGAAGACTACGTCGTGAAGATTTCGGCCCAGCCCGAACTGAACGGAGGCGGCCGCGTCAAGCCGGCGGGTCCGCTCACGCCTGGAGAATATGCGTTTGTGCCGACGCAATTTGGAAGCGAGATGTGGACGACCGGCGTGTTTGAATTCGGTGTCGATTGACGCGCGGTTGACGTCGAGCCGGCGATCGAGGAGCTGACGGCCGGTGTCGGCGCGGCGATGTGAGCCGAGACAGTGAATTCGGGGGGATACGCGATGCGGGGGCTTTACGTGTGCGTCATGGCGGCCGCGCTCGGGCTTTTCTGGCCCGTGGACGGCTGTGGCATCGGCTCCTGAGGCGCCCGGTGTCTGAGTAGGGAGATTATGTCATGGGGATGGGGGCCACGAGGGGGGCGACCGCCGCCGGAGGGTGCTAATGTTGCCTACGCTCCTCAGCCAGGCGCGATTATCTCGGCGGAGGGAGCGCGACATGTCGTCTGGACGCAGCCTCGACCTCCTCTACACCAACTCCTTGACGCCTCCGCGCCCGTTGGCGCTCTTCGCCAACTCGGCGCAGCTTGGCCCAACGGACGCCGAATTGCGGGGAATAGGGATTTAGCGAAACTTCGAAAGGGGGGCATCCCATGCTAACCGCCGACCGCTACACAAAAGCCGTTTTGACCTTCATCGCAATGGCTCTGGTCGTGATCGCCATAGCTCCGATCCGTGCGGCATTCTGGAATACCTCCACTGCCTTGTTCGCCAGTCGAGTTGAAGCTCAGACCTCGGCTCGTTGCCCAAGTGTTTCCGCTGTCGCAATCGACAAAACGTGGAGACTTGTCGGCGCCGTTCAAAGCCATCTCTTTTTTGAGGCAAAGGACTCCGTGCTCTGGGCAGTCAACTACGGTGGACTCCTGGGAGATCTCAAGGCCGGACAACCCAATTGCGTCGTCACTAAAATCGAACGAAACTGAGCTGCGGCGTCCTTGGAGACGAAGCTCGTCCTTGCATCTTCCAGGTTAACGAGATTTGCGCGGAGCACCGCCGACGGAGTGCATAACCGGTAAGGATTGAGACGACCGCCGCGGTCGTTTCAATCCCATGTTGACGCTGTGGCATCGGCTCTTGGGGCGGCCAGCGTCCGAGTCGAGAGATTATGTCATGGGGATGGGGGCCACGAGGGGGGCGGGCGGTGCCGAAGGGCGTTCATGTTGACTACCCTCCTTCACTGTGAGTGAATGACGCAATACGTGTGGCCTCCTATGCGCGCGTCCCTAAGCCGCCATTCACCTTTGGCAAGCTTCAAGAGCCACACGAGCATTCTGCACAACCATGCTTCCTCGGCTCTCGCCTCGTCGCTCTGCCTAAGGGAACTCGGCTCTACAGAGAACGCTGGGATCCCATAGCCTATCGCCTTAGGTGTAAACCAGTGGCCAGCAGACGCCTCGATCCCAGACTTGCCTAATCGGAACAGTCGCACCCCGAAGGCTCTGCCGTGCCTTATGATCTGGACGGCCCGAACGTTTGCCATCCACGCTGGAAGTTCTTCCTCTCTCCTCCCTCTAATGAGAGATGGCTCGAACTCGGGCGACACGACCGCCCACTTGTACGGGTGGAATTCTATGAACACGCTGGGCTTCTGAAACGGCCATGCACGGCTCAGCCGGTCAATGGCAAGCTTCTCCGCCGCGAATGGGTCGTCACCCGCAAACGCGATGCTCTGGGAGCGTGCCACCACGCGAATAGATTCATGATCCAAGAGATCCCTCAGTAGCAGGGGCTCTGCGATGATTGCGAGGTCATCTTGGGCGCGATACTCTCGATCAGCAATCGCCCATGTGCCTAGACGATTGTCAGGCGTTTGCAGCCATGGATGAAGCCACGTGGGCCAGATTACGCGATCACAAGCACGGTGCTCGACCCATCCTGGGTCGTCAGTGGGCGGAAGACCTGAGTAGTATTCCGGAAGAGGATTTAGCCGAGTGAGGCTTGAAGCGTTCGGCTGCGCTTGAACGAATGCCGACTGCGACAGGATTTCGGCATACATCCAGTCCTCTCTCGGCGACGGGAACAAGTGCGACACTGTCCATCGAAAGACATGCTCGGCTCCTCTTAGCGGCAGCGCAAAGACAAAGACACCTTGCATGAGGGGAGCTTCGACTGCACCGTCTCCGTTAGAGACATCGCAAAACACCACGCCAGCACATTGGCGTTGTGCACGGGTGAATTCCTCCCACGGACTAAGGTCGAGGAAGTCACCGTGGCGCAGCGCACTCGCTTCTTCAGCAGCCTCCAGAGTGGTGCGTTCGTCAATTGTTCTCGCTGGCGTGATTGCGAAGAGATAGCCGTCTTCAAGTCCGTGGGGCCAGGCTGGCCGATACGATGCGGCAAGTATCAGCTTCTTGAGGTGGTCTCTCCGATCTATCGGTTCGGCCGCCGCGCCCGGAGCCGCACCGAAGATTGTGGGGACCTCCAAGAGAGAACTACAGAACTGATAGTGCGCGAACCACAGCGCATGGTCCAATGAAGTGCTGACGTCCACATAGTGTGATCTCGATCCGTAGTGTTGCAGCACCATGCCAAAGAGATCGTTGAGTATGGACCCGGCCCACTCAAGCTCATCAGTAAGGAGATAATGTTTCAACGCATGCTCAAGAAAAGGTGAGTCGGGAAGGCCTTGTCTACGGGCAAACATCCTCCCGATCATTCCTGCTGTAGCGAACTGCCACATGTCTGCAACTAGGGGAGGGTCTGAAGCCCTTGGTCGCCGGACGGACGGGATGAGGCGTCCGCCGTGGAAGCTGGTTTGGCCCCTAAACACGAGGCGGGCAGAGGGGCTCCGTCGTGTCAGGACTTGAATGCAATTAGCAAGCTCCTCGTAGGAGGAGATCCGGCGCGGTTGGAACAACTCTCGTCGAGCCATACTGTGTCGACCGTCAAGCTTCGCCGCTTGGCCGTTTGACCGCTGTGGCAGCGGCTCCTGGGGCGACCGGTGTCTGAGTATGGCACCTCATGTCACGGGGATGGGGCCCACGGACGGGGCGACCGCGCCGCCGGAGGGTGCTAATGTTGCCTGCGCTCCTCAACGACGGCCATCTTGTTGCCAGCCCGTGAGAATTCACTCTCACGCCCGCCGGACGCGGCCGTTGATGACGGGCCAGAAGATACGACGCTTGGAGTCCCACCGGCACCCGACAGTGCCTGTCACCGTGTGACCTCGGTAGAGGTGAATGTCGAAGAGCCATGAGCGATCACGCTTCCCGTTGTTGCACCTCTCGCACATCGTCGTGAGGTTTCTCCATTCGCAAGCCCGCCCTTTTCGAAGACTCTCCAGCGTTCGTCAATGCCAACGGCCGGCGAATCTCATGTTTTGGAATCCGCTATCTTGTGCGTCAGTATGCAGCGCAGGCGGCGCAGTCGTGCCCCTCCGTGAAGTCCAAGAAAGTCAGCCCACACACGTGGAGGCATACGACGGCCATGCACCTGCTTCAGTCGGGAAATGACATTAGCGTCGTCAAACACTGGCTTGGTCATGCGGATGTGAATACCACTCATGGCTATGTTGAGATCGACATGAACATGAAACGCAAAGCCCTGGAATCATGTGAACCCCCACAAACAAAAACAGCGAAGGCCCTTCGTCAATGGTCGACGCCAAGTATCCTCCAGTGGCTCGATCAACTCTCCCAGCCACCGGGAAATAATGTGTAGCGTTCTTTACAGACCAGCCACCAGAAAGCCCAGCGGTGGCTGGTCTATGAATGTTGGATATGGGTTACTTCACATTACGCGGCGCTTCACATGAAACCTGCACTTTCATACCCTCGTGCTGGACGGGGTGTTCAGCGAAGACCCCGGGGGCGCGCTGGCGTTTCACGCGGCGCCGGCGCCGACCGACGCCGAGGTCGCGGCGGCGCTCGCGACGATCCGCCAGCGGGTGCAGCGGCTGCTGGTGCGCCGGGGCCTGGAGCCCGGCGACGACGCGACGGGCCCGTCGGATCGGCTCGCCGAGGAGTCCCCCGGGCTGGCAGGGATCGTCGTGGCCTCGGTGCAGGGGCGGGTGGCGCTGGGCCCACGCGCGGGGGCGCGGGTGCGGCGGCTCGGCGACGCGCGCGACACGGCGGCCGTGACGTCGCGCGGGCCGCGGCAGGCGCACCTTGAGGGCTTCGATCTGCACGCCAA